>RHAF01000065.1 GCA_010028775.1 Verrucomicrobiota bacterium
TGGGTGGCTTACACGGATATTAGCGTGGTCATTGCCGATGCGTCCGGGCGGATCATCTGGGTCAATGCTGCCTTCACCCGGATGTGCGGCTATAACTCCGATGAGTTGATCGGGAAAAAACCCGGACACATTTTAAGCGGTCATCTGACCGACAAATCACCGCGCTCGGTCTTAAACCGGGCCATCTCCCAGGGCATGAAAGTCACCACCCGAATTGTGAATTACAACAAGGCGGGGCAACCGTACTGGGCGGATATCCATCTCGAGCCGATTCACGATTCCAAGGGGCAAATCAGTGGATATATCTCCATGGAGAAGAACGTTACCCAAGAAGAAAAACATCAGCATGAAATCGGGGAGCTTTCCGCGTCCATGTACGAACAACTGGTGGAGGCAATGAATCGCCCCAAGATTGAGGAGGCGGGAGGCAAAGGGGAGGCCTTGTTACCCAAAGATGGGCGGGTATCGGAAAGTCCGGAGGAGTTTATCCGTAGGTGGCGGGCCCAAACCTCCTCTGCCACCGGGGACGGTCAGTCACGTCGTAACCTTGATCGCACGAAGGCGAATTGAGAGTTCGCTGGAACCTCTACAGAGGTGGGGGAATGAATTGGCTCATCAAGCTGGGCACTTTTTTGATTTTGGGCCTTCTTGTCTCGAGGAAGTCGTGGGCCGGGTCTGACTTTGAGCAGGGGTTGGTTTTTGAAAAAAACATAGAGATATACAAGGCCAAAGCTTCCTTTCAGAAGGCTTTGGCGGCGGATCGAGAGGCACCGGGGGTGGCAGAGCACACCGCGTGGTTTCTTTTTCTGAACGGTTTTCACGATGAGGAGTGTTTGGTTCTGCTGAAGCAGGCAGGCCCCAAAAGTCAGGATCCGGTGGCCATGGGAATGGCGGCCAGACAGGTGGAGAGAGAACTAGGACTGCGGGGTGCCATGACGGAGGCGGAGAAGACTGAACAGAAGTCCTTTCAAGAAAGCCATCTACAGAAGGCTGTCATGGGTTCGGATGCTGAACGGGGTGGGGCCCTGGTCGATGGCGGAAAATTATCTGAGGGAATTCGTTTTCTTGAGGAAGCTGTGAAAAGGGATCCGGAAAATCTTGCCCTACAACTCAAGCTGGCCCGGGCTCTCTACTGGAACGGGCAACTCAAGGATGCGGATCGGGCCTATGCCGCGCTCTTGAAGAGAAGTCCGGGGAATCCCGCCCTGTTATTGGAGAAGGCGCTGGTCGCGGCGAGTGAAAACGATTTCGAGCGTTCGAGAAGTCTTCTGGTGGCAGCCGAGAAGGGGGCTCCGGGGGATCGTCGCGTCCTTCTGGAGCGGGCTCGGGTTGAGTCGATGATGTATGACCGGGAGGAGGCCTTGGACGCGGTGAACCGCATGTCCCCCCAGGACCAGGAGAGTGGCTCTGCTTGGCTGGCGAGGGGCAGGGCGGACCATAGTCGCGGGCAGTTTGCGGCCGCGGCAGAGTCCTATGAAAAAGCGCTGGAGAAGGCACCCCATCTGGAGGAGGCGGCGCATCGACTGTCGGAGTGCCGTATCCGGCGCGGAAACATGGGGGCAGCCGACGAGCTGATTTCCGACTGGCAAAAACGGGAACGGGGACTCGATTGGGCGATGCGGCAGGATCTTTACGCCGAGATGGCTGACCCACGAATGGGTGCGGAGTTTGGAAGCTACTCCAACTCGCTTCAATACCTTGAATTGGATTTCGGTCTCTACGGGAGCTTTCGGCCGATCCCGGAGGTTGAGATACATCCGTCGGTGGTGAACTCCCTCTTCCAGCAGATCGGCTTCAGTAACATCGACCGGCAGGGCGGATCGGTGGAGGTGAACGCCCGACCGGACGACTGGGTGTCCGTCAGCGGCAACATCGGCCTCAACGGTTACACCAATGACTGGTTGAGCCCGGTCGGGGGTGTTTCCGCCGAGTTTTTTCCCGTGCATTGGCTGGATCTTGGTCTGGGAATCAATTACTTCGACCTGATCGACTTCCAGCCGCCGTTTGGCGTTGGGATCTATGACCTTGTGACCACGATCGGCGGGGTGGGGAACAAGGTATCCAGCACCCAAGGGACCTTGCAGGGTCGGTTACGTCCTTATGCGGGATGGGAACTTTTCGCCAGAACCCGGCTGGCCTCCTTGTCTGATGCCAACACGTTCCAGGACAACCTGGTGGAGGCGGCCTATGAATTCCGCGGGTCCCAGCCGCGGATCCGCGCGGCTTACGACTACTACTACATGTCCGTCCTGAACCCTGCGTCCAATTATCAACCCAGCCCGGGCGGACCGGCCACCGGAGCCTATTATTCGCCCTCCGCGCTAAACGTGAATTCATGGAAACTGGAGGTCTCGGGGCGACCCGTGGAATGGGTTGAGATGGGGGGGGAAGGGTATCTCTATAACGTGATGGAGAATGGCGGGTTTGGGCAGGCTGTCTTTCTCTTTACAAAATTTGATTTGGACGGGTCGGACAACACCCTACGCCTTGACGGACGGTACTTCACCCAAAACCGCGGCCTGAACCGTGACAACACCCCCGGGGGATCCTTCAACGCCCTCAACTTTCTTTTGACCTATGAACACCGATTCTGATTCCGGCCGGTCCCGACGGTACAAGGACAGCGAGATGAGCCGACAGCGGCACCGCAACGTGGTGCCGTTTGTGCTGACCGTGGTTTCGGCCTTGGTCTATATCGGCTGGCTGGTCACGGTCACCAACTGGAATCATCCCTGGATTGGATCCCTGTTTCTATTGGCGGAACTACTTTGTCTTGGGAGTGTCTTGCTCTGGGGGGAGATGCTTTACAGCAAGCGAATTCACCCACGGGAGGGTTTTCCGGCCAAGGGCAAGGAGCCGGCAGTAGACATCCTCATCACCGTCTGCGGGGAACCGATGTCAATTGTCAGGCCCACGTTGCGGGCGGTTTCCCGGATCGAATACCCCAACTTCAAGGTCATGGTCTGCGACGACGGGGACAATCCCGAGGTGCGCCAACTGGCCGGGGAGCTGAAGTTTTCCTACACCGCGCGAAAACACCGGGACCATGCCAAGGCGGGAAACCTTAATCATGGTCTCAAGATCACCTCGGCCCCTTTTGTGATGAGTCTGGACGCGGACCAAGTTCCCAAGCCGGAAATCCTGGAACGGATGATGGGCTTTTTCCAGGTCCCCAAGATCGGATACGTCACCAGCAAACAGGATTTTGACGTCCCTCCGGGGGATCCTTGGGGAAACCTGGACCTTGTGTTTTACGAGGAAATGCAGAAGGGAAAGAATGACTCCAACTCGGCCATATCCACTGGGAGCGCGGTGGTTTACCGCCGGGAGGCCCTGGACAGCATCGGTGGGTTTGCCACCTGGAGCATGGTGGAGGATTTGTACACCTCCATGCTCCTCGACCAGAAGGGGTGGCACTCGGTCTATTACCCCTTTGCCCTAAGCCGGGGTACCGCCCCACGGGATATCTTTGATCAACACCAGCAGAGATGGCAGTGGGCGGTGGACTCGATGCGGATCTATATCTGGCGAAATCCACTCCTAGCCTCCGGGCTTAGTCTCCGTCAGCGGCTCAACTATTTTCATTTCGGCTATCACTACCTGATGTACGGGATTGCCTATCCCATCTTCTATTTTCTTCCGATTTGGGGCCTGTTCACGGGCTACTTCTTTCTGGCCGCTCCGGTCTGGCTCTTTCTTTGTTACCGGATCCCGTATCTGGTGTTCATGCGTTGGATGAACCGTTCCCTGACCGAGGGAAGACAAACCCTGAAAGCGTTTCAACTCCAGGCTGGCCTTTGGCCGGTCTATCTCTCGGCCATTGCCACGGCTTTGCTCCATCCCCGATCCCGCCCGAAGTACCGGGTGACCAAAAAGCTCCATGAAGATTCCTTTGTATTGGACCGAATCGTTGCCTTACTCCCCAACTTTGGGGTGCTCATCGGGTCGTCGGCAGCACTGGTCTACGGTTTTCAGCATTGGGACCGGAAACATTTCTTTCTCTGGGTGAACGTCTTTTGGTGTCTTTGGTCCATGTTCACGGTCAGCCGCTTCACCTTGGTGGCCCTGTTTCCAAATCGGACAAACAACAGGGGAGCTAAGACAAAAAGGGGGGACTGAATGATGCACCGTTCGCGCCGTGCTGGTTCTGCCTCTCGTCGGCCGGTGATGGAATTGGTGGCGTTTGCCGAAGAGGAGCAGGATGCCCTTTCGACCCAATTGGAGAAGCTGGGCGTCACGCCGTTCTGGTCAGGCAAGGATCCACACTCCGCCAAGGCAGACCTTCAGGTGGTGCGCTGGGGAATCGGATCCCTGCCTGATAAAAAAGTGAAGGCAGGATTACCCATTCTGGTGGTCGCCGATCTACAACAAGGCTTCCACCCCTCTCTATGGCATTCGTGGGGAGAGTCCATTACCTGGTTTACGGGTTGGACGGCGGATACCTTTGCTTTGGCCCGACGGTTGGCCTCCCTCGCTCATCGTCATTTGGAGAAATCTCCGCCCCCGATGGGGCCAAAGCCGGCCGTGTTGGAGTGCGATCCCGAGGGAAAAATCCGGAAAATCAGCATGGCCTCGGCCGCGCGATTGGGCGGGGTGCCAGCTGATTTCCTAAAGAAAAACTGGGTCCTTTGGTTGGCCAAGGAAAGGAGGCAGCTGATTCAGTTTTGGCTGCGGCAAGGAGTCTCCCGCCACGGGCAGGGGATGTCAGACTGTCTGGTGCGGCTTCCCAGGCAACGCTGGGCGTTCTGGGATATATGGATCCATCCCCGCGTGGGTGGCCTCTCCGTCTATCTGGCCGACGAGAGCGAAAGAAAGGAGCTGGGGGAACAGCTGGAATACGCGCTCACTCACGATCCTTTGACCGGCTTCATCAACCGGTGGGAGCTGCGGAGACGGATGGAGCGGCATAGCCGGACCGGCCCCGGAGTCCTGCTGGTGGCGGATCTGGACGATTTCAAAATCTATAACGACACCCGTGGTCATGACGAAGGGGACGAGATTCTGCGTCGGGTAGCCAAGCATCTGCGGGATCATTTTGGCCCCGCCGCGGAGCTTGCTCGGTTGGGGGGGGACGAGTTCGCCATCTTCCTGAAAGATTGGCGCATGGACCGGGCGTTCCGCAGTGCCCGTTCCCTGGTTGCATCCATGGCCCGACAACGGGCCAAAAGCGGATCCGCCTCCCAGCCCTCGATCAGCGCCGCTTTGGCTCGATCGAACCAAGGTGATCCGCCGGCGCAGGTCTTCCGTGCCGCGGATGCCGGGCTGCAGCGGGCCAAGGTTCGGGGAAAAAGCCGGTGCGAGGTCGTCAAGGAGATGAGGATCAATCCGCCGTCCGTGCGGGGATCCTGGACGTTGGAGGTGAGTCAGGCCCTGCAGGCAGGGGAGTTTGAACTCTGGCTTCAACCGGTCCGGGAGTTAAAAAAGGGCAAGATTGTTTTTCATGAGGCCCTGTTCCGTTTGTGGACCCCCACCGGGCTGGCGATGCCGGAATCCACCCTCCCGGCGATTGAAAGGCTGGGCATGCGCATCCATCTGGCTTCCCTGGTCATGCACCGGTGTATTGACCTGCTGAAAAAGGACCCGCATCTGATTCTTAGCGCCAACATCGGTCGCGAAGTTCTTTGCGATGCGGACCTGGCCCATGATCTGGTTTCCTCCGTCCGACGGGCCCGGATTCGGCCTTCCCGCCTGATTTTGGAGGTTTCCGAGGAGGCGGGTCTTTCCGAATTACGGGCTGGGAAACTGTTTGCCCAGCGACTCCGGAAGTACGGATTTCCATTGGCCTTGGATGATTACGGAAGGGGATCCGCCAGTTTGGTGGAAATTATGGAGCTTCCCATCAGTCAGGTAAAACTCGACCCGGTGATTTGGCGTCCGGCCCAAAGGGATCCCCACGCCCGCGTTGTCCTGAAGAAAATACTCCGCCTGTTCCAGCAGTTAAAGATCCTCGTCATTGCCGAGGGTGTCGCCGGGCGATCTGAACTCACACTGATCCGCTCTCTCGGAATTTCCTACGCCCAAGGTTTTGAGTTGGGTCGGCCACGCGCAACCCAAACCACCCTCTCTGCAAATCCAAGGGGGCGGTTGGCCGCACTCGGCCTGCCGCCGACTAGCGATTCGGGTACTGCTGGACGGGTAAAACCCAGATCGCGGTTCAGCGGCACTGCGGTCTAAATCCAGGCTGACAACACATCCGGCGGGGCAGGCTATTTTGTGATCAAGGAATTCCTTCGGGTTCTTGGGCTCTTGGTTTTGCTGGGGATCGCTTTTCTGGCGTATCCATTGGTCTTCTTTGCCTCGCGATTTTTACCCAATCCGGAGAGGAAGAACTGGAGACTGCTGTGGCAGGGGATGGGCTGTCGTTGGGCCCTGGCTTACCTCCGGTGCCGGGTCAACGTGCAGGGAACTCCGCCGCATCGCGGGATGTTGGCTTCGAACCATCAAGGGTACATGGACATCCTTGTGTTGGGTTCCCTGGATCCTGCCTCCTTTGTGGCCAAGGCGGAGATCCGCTGGTGGCCAATCTTTGGGCTCTTCAGCTGGTGGGCGGGCACTATTTTTCTGGAGCGGAGGAACAAGATGGCACTCCAAGGACCTCTCCATGAGACCATCAACCGGTTGCGGGAGGATGGTCGGGTGGTGGTCTTTCCTGAAGGGACGGACTCGGACGGGACGGGGGTGTTGCCTTTTCACAGCAGTTTTTTTGAGGCGGCGATCCGGGCCCAGTGTCCGGTGATCCCCGTGGCGATCCGGTACTCCGCGCCGGAGGTGAGTCGCGGGGAGGAAGTGATCTATTGGAAAGACCGGCGTTTTTTACCGCACCTGATCCGTCTGCTCGGGGTGGGCGGAATCCGCGCTCAGGTCACCTTCGGGAAGCCGATGGAACCGGGGTCGGACCGTAAGGAGTTGACGCGTCGGGTGTACCGGGAGGTCGCGCGGATGGTGCGGGAGGGGGAGCGACCTAGGTCTGATCGTAGGTGCGGAGGCGGAGGATGAGTTGGGGGATGGAGCGG
>RHAF01000066.1 GCA_010028775.1 Verrucomicrobiota bacterium
TGAAGGGACGGGATATCCATTTCCTAACGCCTCCATGAGATGGGCTTGTCGCCCATCAACTCGGCCACCTTGCTTTCAATCGCTTCCGCCCATCGTTGATAGCCTAGTTCGCTGGGATGCTCGAAGTCAGGCATAAGTGAGGCGGGGATTGTGCCGTCAGGTTGAACGAAAACAGGATTGATATCCATGTAGTGGATGGATGAGAAGTCGGCCAGCTTTGCAATGTCCTTATTGGCCTCCGCCAACACGGCCCGTTCCGGCGTGGGCTTTTCCCTTCGTTGAAAGATTCCCAGGAGAAGAATCTTGGTATCGGGGAGTTTGATGCGGATCCTCTTGACCACTTCGGTCACTCCTTCGGCAATTTCACGGGCGTTATTATGCCCTCCATTGTTTTGGCCGATCATAACAATGGCAAGCTTGGGGGAGATCCCCTCAAGATTGCCATGTTCGAGACGCCAAATGACGTGCTGGGTGCGATCACCGCTGATTCCCAAGTTTAAGGCGTTTCGGGGGGCGTAGTACTGGTCCCAAACCGGATTTCCGGCCGCTTCATAGCGCTGAACAATGGAGTCCCCGATGTAGATCAGGCCGATGTTCCCCTGCTTGGCCTTCGCATTCATGGATTCGTGACGCTCCATCCAACCGGGTTTGGTCATCGGCACGGGAAGGGCGGCGGTGTTGGTGGTTTGGGAAAATGCCTGAACCAGGCATGCCAAGGCCACGAGGAGAAATGCAGTACGGGCCCTAAACATGGTCTTTTGTATACGGTTTTCTCTATGGCAGAGAAATGATTTAAGTTTTGTCTCCAACCGCGTAGATTCCGCGGATGGAGCGACAAGGTCCATCCGGAAGCTAACCCCCGACGACGGACAGGCGTTGAAGTTTTATGCCTGTGGACCGACGGTCTACGGCCCGGCCCACATTGGTAACTTCAGGAGTTTCATTGTTCAGGACCTGCTCGTTCGGGTCTGGGAGGCGGCGGGAGGCAAAACAAGGCACGTCCGCAACCTGACGGACGTGGATGACAAGACCATCCGGGGTGCGCGTGAGGCAAAACAGACTCTTTCCGACTTCACCCGGGGCTGGACCGATCGTTTTCACCGGGACGGTGAAGCGCTGGGCCTGAAGAGGCCTGAGGTGGAGCCCAAGGCAACGGAGTTTATCCCAAAGCAGGTAGAGTTGGTCCGGCGTCTGATCCAGTCGGGCCACGCCTACGAATCGGGCGGATCGGTCTACTACCGGGTCAAATCCTTTGCCCGGTACGGCCGTCTTTCGCGGTTGGATGAGCGGGAGCTTAAGGAGGGGGCTTCGGGTCGGGCCGACGCCGACGAGTATGCCAGGGAACAGGCGGCTGATTTTGTCTTATGGAAGGGGTACAAGCCTGAGGACGGGGATGTTTTTTGGGAGAGCCCTTGGGGCAAGGGGCGACCGGGATGGCACCTGGAATGCAGTGCCATGGCCATGGAGCTCTTGGGTGAGACCATCGATCTGCACGGGGGTGGGGCGGATCTGATCTTTCCCCACCACGAAAACGAGATTGCCCAAAGTGAAGCGGCCAGCGGCAAGGCCTTTGTCCGGCACTGGTTCCATGTCTCCCACCTGCTGGTGGAGGACCGGAAGATGAGCAAGAGTCTCGGCAACCTCTACACGCTGGAGGATGTGGCCAAGCGCGGTTACGAACCCGCCGACCTTCGGCTGGTGCTCTTATCCGGTCATTACCGGCAGCCACTCAACTTCTCATGGGACACCATGCAAGCGGCCCGACATGGACGGGAAAAGCTTGGCCGCGCCCATGCAGGCTTGGCGGAGACGGCAGGAACGGAAAAACCAGGCAAGGAAGGATGGGGATCCTTTGCCCCAGCCTGGGAGTCGCTGCGGCACGACCTCGACACCCCCAAGGCGCTGGGGGCGCTCTACACGGCAGTGGGAGAACTGGAGAAAAAGAGAAGGCAGGGCATGAAACCTTCTGAGGCGGCGATTGAATTGGCCGCAATGGAGCGGATTCTCCGGGTGCTGGGCGTGTCGCCTTATTTTGAGAAAGAGGTGGAGATTTCCCCGGAAATCAGGGGCTTGGCGGAGGCCCGTGAGGCGGCTCGCAAAGCGAAGGATTGGAAGGAGTCGGACCGACTTCGGGACGAATTGGCCAAGGCCGGGTGGGAGGTGCGGGATGGAGCCGGTGGATGGCGGCTGGTGCGGAAGACGGGAATTGCCTAGGTTGTCGCGATGGCCATGACACCCTTGGAGGAGCTCCGGCATTCCACCGCCCATGTGTTGGCGACCGCGGTGACCCGTTTATGGCCCGAGGCCCTTCTGGACATCGGTCCGCCGACGGAAGCCGGGTTTTATTACGATTTCGATCTCTCGCACCGCTTCAGCGAGGAGGACTTTCCAAAAATCGAGGCGGAGATGAAAAAGGTGATCAAGGAAAACCAGCCCTTCACGCGGAGGGAGGTGAGCCGCGCCGAGGCCCGGACTTTCTTTGAGGGAAAAAAGCAGTCCTACAAAATCGGCCGCCTGGCCGACATTCCTGACAGTGAGGCCGTTTCCTTTTATACCAACGGTGAATTCACCGACCTTTGTGCCGGCACCCATGTAAAAAGCACCGGGGAGATCAAAGCTTTCAAGCTTCTCCGGTTGGCCGGGGCTTATCACCGGGGAGACGAAAAAAACAAGATGCTCCAGCGGATTTACGGAACCGCCTTCCCGACCCAGGCGGAATTGGACGCGAGCCTGAAGGCCCAGGAGGAGGCGTTGCAAAGGGACCACCGCAAACTGGGCAAGGAGCTCGATCTGTTCCTTATTGATGATGAGGTGGGGCAGGGGTTGGTCATGTGGACGCCCAACGGGGCGATCGTCCGGCACGAAATGCAGAAGTTTCTCACCGAGGAGCTTGGCAAGCGCGGCTATGAGCAGGTCTTCACGCCCCACATCGGCCGGTTGGGTCTGTACCGCACTTCGGGGCACTTTCCCTACTATCAGGAATCGCAGTACCCGCCCCTGGTGGATCGGGAGACGATGGAAAAGCTGACCAAGGAGGGTTGCTCCTGTGCTGACCTGAGCAACCGCATCAGCCGGGGCGAGATCGAGGGGTATCTGCTCAAGCCGATGAACTGCCCGATGCACATCCGGATCTACGCTTCCCGCCCGAGATCCTACCGGGATCTCCCGATCCGCTTGGCCGAGTTCGGCACGGTCTACCGCTGGGAACAGTCGGGGGAGCTGAACGGCATGACGCGGGTCAGGGGATTCACCCAGGATGACGCCCATCTTTTCTGCACGGAGGAACAGGTGGCGCGCGAGGTCGAGGGTTGCCTTGAAATGGTCCGGCTGGTTCTAACCACCTTGGGAATCGGGGATTTTCGCGTGCGGGTGGGACTCCGGGATCCTGCCTCCGACAAGTACGTCGGGTCCAAGGAGGGTTGGGACAAAGCGGAAAAAGCGGTGCGGGAGGCCGCCCGGAAACTTGGGGTCAAGACAAGCGAGGAGCCCGGCGAGGCCGCCTTCTACGGTCCGAAAATCGATTTTGTGGTCAAGGATGTGATTGGGCGGGAGTGGCAACTGGGGACCGTACAGGTGGATTACAACCTTCCGGAGCGATTCGACCTGACATACACCGGAGCGGACAACCAGAAACACAGGCCGGTGATGATTCATCGGGCTCCCTTCGGATCCCTGGAAAGGTTTACCGGGGTGTTGATCGAGCATTTTCGCGGAGCTTTCCCCGTGTGGCTGGCACCTGAACAGGCACGTTTTCTGCCGGTTAACGAGCAGATGGTGCCCTACGCGGAAAAGTGTGCGGAAGAATTCAAAGCCGCGGGCTTGAGGGTCTCCGTGGATAAAAAGGGCGACAAGCTTGGGGCCCAAATCAGGCGCGGCCAGCTGGAGAAAGTTCCTTTTCTTCTGGTTTGCGGCAACCGCGAGGCCGAGGCCGGCCAGGTGGCGGTCCGAAGCCGTGAAAAAGGGGATGAGGGGGCGCAAGGGACCGCCAGCGTCAAAGAGAGAATTCTCGAGCTGGCAAAGCTTCGGCGTTAGGACGGCAGTTTAGGTGTAAGGATTAGGTTGGAGTCAGACTTGGGCGCTGCTCCCAGGGCATAAATATCCAACCATCATGTGTTCGATTATCGCGATAAGCTTATGGCAGAAATTCCAAATCTCTTTGAGTTGCGAAGGGAAAGTAATAAGTCATATATATTACTAAGGGGATAAATGATAATGTTAATAACTTGTGATTAATTTATAGATCGCCTTCGAGAATCGGAAAATATTCCGATTCTATGAATATTAAGCAATTAGTTGTTTTGGTGGTATTAAATATTTCAATCATCCTGCTTACAGGGAATGCGCAAGACGCAACCATGGGAACCGAGCAGAAAAAGATGACATATGATGAGTGGATGAGTCTTTATAAGAAGAGTCTTGAAAGTGAGTTATTGCGGTTGCGCCTTCAACAACAAGGAACCATTGATTCCGCAACAAAAACTGAAACTAAAAGCTCAAACAAGGCGCCCATCGATTCATCAAATTCGAAAATGCTAGTATCAAAAGGTACCGCCTTCGCGCCTAATTACCCGGAAAACACCGAACAACCCTATGACCGTCAATTTGCAAAATCTGCAGGAAGGGAGATCCTCATGGTGGAGGAATATGAAAAGGAGGAGGTCTATGGAAAGTTTCAGATTGGACCATCTTTTGTACGCGATCAGAGTATCAATGCCATTCAGGGTGATAAAGGTTCTTTGGTTCCAACCTCTTCCCAACTAACCTTTGAACCAGGCGTGCGCGGAGGCTTTGAAATTGGCGGTCATCTGAGCCGCTATCTTGCGCTAGAGGGAAATGTTAGCTGCTCATATAATGCCTGCAACCAAGTGGACTCGGATGGCGGTTCATTGATTCAAATTCCGGTACTTATCGGACTCACGGGAGAGTATCCGATCGTTGTCGATGATGGACCGAGACTGATTCCTTATCTTGGCTTTGATGGTGGAATCGACATTGCGGTTTACGAGAGCATCAACTTTATCCCGGATGGACAAACCCAAACATTTGGCAGCAGTTTTGGGTATTTTATCCCTACTTGGCAGCTTCGTTGCGGTGTAATGGTTGAGTTTCCTGATAACTGGGCTTTTGTTTTTGGATATAACTACCTTGGAAGCTGGGGTGCGATTGGTTCGCAAACAAATGATAATATTTCGCTAGGGGCGTTGGGCACCTCCACGGTCGATATTGGGTTGAGAACGTTTTTTTGAAAACCGGTGGGTACGCCGGGCTTATCCCTTTATTTGACATATTCTATGCATGGGTGCCAGTAGATGGCCTAGCCTGCTTCAGGATATTAAACAAAACGGTGGCGCGTCAGATGAGGAGGTCTATTATCAACTCCACTTAAGTGAGCGCACGCGAATTCGCAGCCAATCCACCCGGGGCTTGGGGCCCTGTTTCCACCGAGGATTGGAATGATCCTGCCTGGCAATTACGTAACCGCATCCAGTCCTTGGAACATTTGGAGAGTCGCCTTCGTTTGACCCCTGAAGAGCGGGCGGGAACCATCCTGGCCGGCAAAAAACTTGCCCTGGGAATCACCCCACACTTCTTCAACCTCATTGACCGACAGGATCCTGATTGCCCGATCCGACGGCAGGTTGTGCCCCGGGTGGAGGAATCCATCACTTCGCCCGAGGAGATGACGGACCCGTGCGGGGAAGACGGCAGGATGCCGGTCCCCGGGTTGGTGCACCGTTATCCCGACCGGGTGCTTTTGCTGGTCACCGATCGCTGTGCCTCCTACTGCCGTTACTGCACGAGAAGCCGGGTGGTTAGTGGTGCGGGTGAGCAGGAGTTGTCCATCGACCTGGAAGGCGCCTACGACTACCTCAAAAAACATCCCGAGGTGCGGGATGTCTTAATTTCGGGCGGAGACCCATTGCTTCTCTCTGATGCCAAGCTGGACCATATCCTTGGGCGGTTGCGCCAAATATCCTCCGTGGAGTTTGTCCGGATCGGTTCCCGCATCCCCGTTTTTCTTCCCCAGCGAATCACGCATGATCTGGTGGCCATGCTGAAGAAGCATCACCCCTTGTTCCTCAGCATCCATGCCAACCACCCACGGGAGATCACCGCCGAGGTAAGGGACGCCCTCAGCCGTTTGGCTGACGCGGGAATACCTTTGGGCAATCAAAGCGTGCTTTTGCGCGGGGTGAACGACCAAGCCGATACCCTGAAGGAACTTTTTCATAAGCTGCTTCTTTGCCGGGTCCGTCCTTACTACCTTTACCAGTGTGACTTGATCACCGGGTCGGCTCATCTTCGCACCACCCTCCGTGAAGGGCAGGAGATCATGGAACAACTGCGTGGTCACACCACGGGTTATGCCGTGCCGACCTATGTGGTCGACGGACCGGGAGGCGGGGGGAAAATTCCCATTGGACCCAGTTACATCGTGGGCATGACCGATGACCGGGTCATCCTCAAGAACTTCCGCGGCGATGTCTACGAATACCCGGAGATCAGCCACTCGCCCGTGTCTGACCTGCGAGGTTGACCGAATCCAAGCTTGGCGTGGTCCGGCTTCGGTCGGGCATCCGGTCGAGGGCCCTGGACGGGCATCCTTGGATCCTGGCTCATGAGGTGGATAAGATTCCGGGCCAACAAAGAAGCGGGCATGCTGTGGTCGGACGTGGGCCCAGGGGGGAGTTATTGGGCACGGGCTTTTACCGCATGGGGGCCCGGGTGGCATGGAGGAGGTTTCGGCGTGATCTTGGTGATTTCGATAAGACCTACGTCAGGGAGGCTCTCCACGTCGCTTTGGCCAGGCGTGAGACATGCCCGGCAAGAAGATTGATTTGGTC
>RHAF01000067.1 GCA_010028775.1 Verrucomicrobiota bacterium
GGACCGTCGTCTGGATTTCCCAGACACCAACCCATGGAATCGCAACAAGCGGAAAAAGGGCCGCAAAGGCCATGGCCCTTAACCCCACCCTACCCCCGGACAGGTAAGCAGCCGCCAAGGTAACCATGGCCGCGGAAAACCCCATCATCCACAACACCGGTCGCCAGTAAAACGGGGTCTGCCGGATCAGCTCGACCGGTCCGGCCAAAATCAAGGCCATCCAGATCCCCCCCCAGGCCAAGCGGGCATCAAAATCGGGAATTTTGACCGGCACCAGTTCCTGCCATCTCCGCCAGAAAAAATACCCTCCCAGAAGTGGAACCAAGAATCCATAGGAGTAGGCATCCGTGTGCCGCCACTCCCCCGCACAGGCCCAGAAGGTCCACCCCCAAAAAAGGACGGCCAAGCTCCAGGCCAAGGCCTGACCGGAAATACCCAGCCTTCGCGCCATTTCCTCACCCTACCTGCTTGGCTTATTTTCCCAAAGACCGAAAAGACTTTCCGCAAATTTCTTCTCTTCATCCGACGATCTCTTAAGCTCAGCGGTCTTGAAAGTTTCCCGTCCCCTGGTCGGCATCATTATGGGAAGCCGATCCGACTGGCCCTACCTCCGCCCGGCCCAAACTTTTCTCCGCCGTCAGGGAATTCCCGTGGAAGCATGTGTGGTCAGCGCCCACCGCACCCCGCTGCGCCTCTATGCCTACGCCCGCTCGGCTCGCCGGCGCGGTCTGCGTTTCATCATCGCCGGGGCCGGCGGGGCCGCCCACCTGCCCGGCATGGCCGCCTCCCTGACCCCGCTGCCGGTGCTGGGCGTGCCCGTGCCCGGCAGGGCCCTCCGAGGGCTTGATGCTCTTCTTTCCATCGCCCAGATGCCCGCGGGGATCCCCGTCGCCACCTTTTCCATCGGACGAAAAGGGGCCCGGGCCGCCGCCCGCTTTGCCACCGCCGTCCTGAAAAACCTTCCGTGATCCCTCCGGGCAGAACCATCGGTATCGTCGGCGGCGGCCAACTCGGCCGCATGCTCGCCCTCACCGCCCGCCGCATGGGCTACCGCATTGCCGTGCTCGACCCCGAACTCGCCTGCCCCGCCGGACCGGTGGCCGATCTGGCCCTGACGGCCTCCTTTGACGACTCCAAGGCCCTCCGCCGCCTGGCCGAGGCCAGCGATGTGGTCACCTACGAGTTTGAAAATATTCCCACGGAATCCCTTCGCCAGATCGCCTCCATCCGCACCGTTCTGCCCGATCCCTCCGTCCTCCACATCTGCCAGCACCGTGAACGTGAAAAGATGTTTCTCCAATCCTCCGGCTTTCCCTGCCCGGGATTTGAGGTGGTCGCCTCCGCCGGCAATCTTGCCGCGGCCCTGAAAAAATTTCCCGGCAAAAGCCGGCTGAAATCCTCCGCCTTTGGATACGACGGCAAAGGACAGCTGGCGTTGGATTCCAAAGCTGATCCCGCAGAGGCATGGGCCCGGGCCAAAATTCCCCGTGCCATCCTTGAGGAACACGTTCCCTTCGTCCGGGAACTCTCCGTCCTCGTGGCCCGTAACGCCCAGGGCCGGTCCCTTGCCTTTCCCCCTTTTGAGAACCGGCACTCCGCAGGCGTTCTCGAACGAACGGTCTTTCCCGCCCGCCTGGCCGACCCGGTCGCCAACGAAGCCCTCGCCCTCGCCCGCCAAATCGCCGAGAAGATCGGAATGGTGGGTTTGCTCGGGGTGGAAATGTTTGAAATGCCTACAGGAAAAATTCTCGTCAACGAGCTGGCCCCCCGCGTTCACAATTCCGGTCACCTCACCGTGGAGGCCTGCCACACCAGCCAGTTCGAACAACAGATCCGCGCCGTCTGCGGCCTGCCCTTCGGATTGGTCGCCCCGCTTTGCCCTGCCGCCATGTTCAACCTCCTGGGCGACCTCTGGGCCAACGGGGAACCCGACTGGTCCCCCGTCCTCGCCCTCCCCGGCGGAGTCCTTCATCTCTACGGCAAGGCCCACGCACGCCCCGGCCGGAAGATGGGACACCTCACCGTCCGCGCATCCACCCCCGAGGATGCCATCCGTCTCGGCACCGAGGCCCTCACCCCAATCCGACAAGCCGCCGGACTTTCCACCCTTGCCTTATAAATTTCTCCCTCAGCCAAGGCCGGCATTCGCACTTCATCCCCCAAAGTCCCCAAAACTTCCTCGAACTCCCTGGCCAATCCCGTAAAATGAAGCCATTGCCGGCTGGTGCAATGGTAGCACTCCAGACTTTGGATCTGGCTGTTCCTGGTTCGAGTCCAGGGCCGGCAGCTTTCTTGGTGGAAGGGCGCGAGGGAGGAAGCGGGGAAAATAAAACGGAATGCGGGAACCCTGTTCCACATCAAGCTTTCACCACCTGCCCTCCCCGTCCCGCTTTCTACGGGCGCCGCCTCGGATCCGCCGGCCAATCGATTTTTCCCGTCGCCAAATCACGGATCACCTCCGGTAACAACCTGTGTTCCGCCCTCTGGATCCTCGCATGGAGGGAACCTGCGGTATCCCTCTCCTGGACCGGAACCCCGGCCTGGCGGATGACCGCCCCCCCGTCCACCTCGTGATTCACCCAATGAACCGTGCACCCCGTCTCGTTGACCCCCGCACGCAACGCCTGCTCCCAGGCCCGTAGGCCGGGAAAGGAGGGAAGCAACGAGGGATGGATGTTCAGGATCCGGCCGCGGAAATTTTCCAGCAACGGCTCCTTCACCACCCGCATGTACCCGGCCAACACCACCAACTCCACCCGCGCCGCGACCAAGGCCCGCGCCAAATCCTTCTCAATCTCCGGCTCAAGCTTGGTTCGGAAAGCTCCGGGCCGGCACACATGGATCGGTAAGTTTCTCTGCCGGGCCAATTCCAGGATCGGCGCTTCTGCCAGATCACTGGCCACCAAAACAATCTCCCCCGGGATTTCACCCCGACGGATGGCCGCCGCCACCGACACAAAGTTGCTGCCCTTCCCCGAGCCCAGCACCCCCAGCCGCAAGGGCCTCACGTTTTGACTTTGGCCATGACCGCCGTAGTCGACTTGCCCGGTGTTAGCTTTAACACCTTCACTGTCCCCCCCGCCTTGTTCACCGCCGCCAGCTCGTCCGGATCCAGATCCTCCGGGCGATAGTCCCCTCCCTTCACGTAAACGTCGGGTTCGGCTGCCTCCAGAAAACGGGTTGCCCTTTTTTCCGGAAAGATCACCACCGCGTCCACGCATCCCAGGGAGGCCAACACCTCCGCGCGGTCCGCCTCGTTGTTCACCGGGCGGTTCGCCCCCTTCAGCTCACGGACGCTGCGATCACCGTTGAGACCGACCAAAAGCGCATCCCCCCCGGCTTTTGCCTCCTGCAGGAAACGGACATGTCCCACGTGCAGCAGGTCAAAACAGCCGTTGGTCACCACCACTTTCTTGCCGGCTTTTCTTTGGCTTTCGCGCCAACCGGCCAGTTTTTCCCATGGAAGATGCATCCCCATGAGAGCGAATCTTGACCTGCCTTCCCGCACTCGCAACATCAAATGAGGTTCCCTACCCTTTTGCCATGGAATTTGACTGGTCCATCTACTCCACCCCGGAGATCCCCTCCAACGAGGTGCATGAAAGTTTTGAGGATCCTTTTTGCCTTCGCATCCTGCCCGGCGGCGGACCGATGGCGGAACACGCCCGCTTCCTCTGCTTGGGGAAAAGTCTCCGCGGCAAATCCCTCTTCTCTCTTTACAGTTCCGACGGGAGGCGGATGCGGCCCATCGCCACCCGCCCCATGACACCCGAGGAGAATTATTTCTACGAGCGAAAGGCCAAGGACTCCCTTTGAACCAGTTGGAGAACATCCGTCGTTGGGAGGAAATTCCGTTTTTTCCCAACCCCAAGGAGGAGGCGGCCTACTGGCTCTCGCATCAACTGGATCCCGGTCTGATGAAAACCTCCCTCTCCCGCAGCGAGGGCCAGGACTCCACCTCCATCACCCTTCGGATGGATCCCCGGATGCTCAGTCGCCTCAAACGGCTCGCCGCCCAGCGCTACCTCAACTACCAATCGATGATGAAGCAGTGGCTGGCCGAGCGGCTGGAAAAGGAACTGCCCGGCAACTGAACCAATCGGTCCGAACTGGCTTCGGGCTGTAAACGCGAAACTCTTCGCCCTAGGGCTTCCGGCCCAACAGCCCTCCGAGGGAACCCGGCTTACGCCCCTCTTCCGGGGACGGAGCGGATGGGGCGGCTTGGCTGGAACCGTTCGATTGCCGGCGTGCGGACGCTTTTTCCGGATCCACCTCCATCTCGATGTGTCCCTTCACGCTTGCCCCATCATTGATCACCACCCGGGGCGCACGGATATCCCCCACCACATAACCCCCATTTACGATTTCCACCTTCTCCTTCACGGAAATATTTCCGATCACACCCCCGGCAATGTTCAGGGTGCCCGCATCCAGATCGGCCTTCACCAAACCGCTGTCGCGAATCATGACCGAGGTGTCGATTTGGACCTTTCCCTCCACCGTTCCCTCAATCACCAGAGGCTCCGACCCTTGGATCTCACCCTTGATCGTGACGCTTTTTCCAATGACGGTCTGGGAGTTGTCGTGCATGAGTTTTTACGTATTTAGTTGTGAATAAGACTCTTCCCATATTCCTCCCCCAAACGCCGATCGTCAAGAAACCATGCCCAAGCTCCGCCAAACCCTACCTTCGCTCCATCGTCACCCTCCAAGCATGCGCTCCATCAATCCTCACCCGGTCCTCGTACCGGCACCGCTCCGCCTCCCGCACCTCCCAGTCCGCCCCAAAAGCGCCGGTGATCTCCTTCAAACTCAGACGACGCGGTCCCGGAGGCCGGGTCTCCAACTCGCTGAAAGCCAGCAAATGCAGCCTTCCCCCCGGGGACAGGACGGCCGCCAGGCCACGGACATAGGCCGCCTGTTCGAAATCCGAAAAAGTGTGAAACAAGGCACAGTCCAAAACCGTCTCCACCTCCAGACCGGAATCTTCAAGCCGTAACGCATCTCCCAGCATGAATTCCGGCGGTTGGGCCAGGGACTCTTGCGCCACCTTGCCCCGGGCCCTTCGCAACGCCTCCTCCACGGAGTCCATTCCCACCACCCGATACCCCCTCTTGGCCAAGGCAATCGCATTGTCACCGGTTCCACACCCAATATCCAACACCGGGGAGACAAACGCGCCCTGCTCCAACCAACGCAACACCTCCCTTTGCGGACGGTCAATCTGCCAGGGCGGGATTCCCTCGGCATACATGGAGATGAAATCCCCCCTTGCAACCCCCCCCGGAAAATTCTTTTCGCTCATCGCCCATGTTGAAACGGGAAAATACGAAGAGAAACCCAAAAAACTTTGCCGGAACAACGGGACTTCCGGAAAACACTAGACGGCAAGAAGACCGGAAAACTCATCGGAATTCATTTCAAAAAGGAGTTCATACACCTCCGCCACCCCGCCGGAAAAATGGGCGGCCGCGGTCTTGGCCATCTGCCGCACCGCCGCAAAACCCTCCACCTCACCCGAGGCATCCCGAAGCGGGATAAAATCGATCCGACAGGCGGAACAATGGTTGCGCTTTGTCCTGTCGCGCAGACGGAATTCCGTGCTGCATCCGTTCCCACAGGAAAGATTGCGCATCACCCCACCCATCTCTCTTCGGCTATGGCTCAACCCCTTCCACAATTCCTCCACCGGGGAACCCACCAGGGATCTCTGCACCCCTGCCGTCCAGCGGATTTTCAATTCCCGATCCACCAATGCCACGGTGTGTCCCGAATTTTTTAGCGCCTCAATAATCAGAGATTGGATGGTTTTCATCCAAGGACAATAATTTGCCTGTTGACCATTGTTTGCAATATTTATATCAATCTTATTAACATTTGTTTATCATTGTTAGTTATGTGTTTATGAATTTTTTTACAAAAGGGGTTCGTCTCCACCACCGAAAATCAAAACTTTCCCTGCCCCTTGCGCTATCGCATCCTGAACCGGTGATTCGTTTGCCCATTTTCCGGAGTGCCCCGGCCCTGATCGGTGTTGTTCATCTGCCCCCACTGCCAGGGTCACCCGGTTCCACCGGTTCAATCACCACCGCCCAAAAAGTCCTCCGCCGTGAGCTTCTGTCACTGAAAAAAGGCGGTGCCCACGGCGTCATTCTTGAAAATTTCGGCGATGCCCCGTTTCATCCCGGACCCGTTCCTCCCGGCACCCTTGCCTCCATGACCGCCCTGGCCGTCGAGGCACGGCGGATTTTTCCCGGTCGGCCCTGGCCGTTGCCCACGCCGCCGGCGCCGATTTTATCCGGGTCAATGTGCTCGTCGGGGCCCGGGTGGCCGACCAAGGCGTCCTCCAGGGCATCGCCGACCGTCTACTTCGCATGCGTCGGGAAATCGGCGCGGGAAAAATCCGCATCCTTGCCGATGTCGATGTGAAACACAGCGCCCCGCTTGCCCCGGATTACACCCTGGAGGACGAGGCGCGTGACGCCTGGGAACGCGGAGGAGCCGATGGCCTCATCCTCAGCGGCGCTGGAACCGGACACGGGACCAACCCTAAGCATCTCCGCCGGGCTCACGCCTCCGCCCCCGATGCCCCCCTCTGGGTCGGAAGCGGCACCACCCTGGAAAATTTGCCCGATTTTCTGCCCGAGGCCTCGGGCTTCATCGTCGGCACCGCACTCAAACGCGGCGGTAGGGTCGATTCCGATCGCGTCCGCGCCTTTGTCCGTGCCATCGCCAAGTCCCGGCGCTGATTCTTGTTCTCTCCCGTCCATATCCTCGCCGGCATGACGTTGGCCAAGGTCGTCCCCGGGGGGGAAATTCCGGTCTTTCTGGCTGGTGTC
>RHAF01000068.1 GCA_010028775.1 Verrucomicrobiota bacterium
GAAAACGGAACTGCCGATCCCCGTTCCCAGGGTAATCATCACCACCGTGCCTTTCTCTTTCCGCCCAGCCCCGTGGTGCATTTCGGCCAATCCTGCGGCGTCCGCATCATTGATCACGGAAAAAGGTTGACGGGTGGCTTGCTTGAAAAGTTTCTCGGCATTCTTGCCCACCCAACTCGGCGAAAGGTTCACAGCCGTCTCCACCACCCCTTTCCGTATCACCCCGGGAAATCCTGCACCCAGGGGTCCACTGTACTGAAAATGATGGATCATTTTTTTGATCGCCACAGTCACCGCGCCAGGTGTGGCCGGTTGCGGCGTGGGCAAATGCAGACGCTCGCCCAAAATATCTCCTGACAGAATCTCGACCGGCGCCCCCTTGATTCCAGATCCGCCAATATCAATCCCGAGTACAATCATCAAAGGATCATAAGGACTCGGCCTCGGCGGGAAATGATTCGTCGCATGAAACAGTCTTACCGTCTATTTATAATGAGCTCACCACGGCAATTATTTTAGGCGTCAAGCTTAGTGTCAGTTTGTCTCTCTTGTTTTGTGTGATTAATTGGGTTTGAGCCAGATTGTCTCTTTGGGGCCGGTTTATCTTAAGAATAGCATTCCCCATCAACATTTTGCGATTTTCATAATTTGGCAGGCTTTATGCATGCCTAGTGTCTATGCGGGTAATCTAAAAGAAAGGAGATTCAATATGAAAAACAATAGTGAAGTCAGTGTATCACAGGCGCCCCGGCCGGAGAGCGGAGGCAGTTTCGGGTTCCTTTTGAGTGAACTCGACCGCCTTTTTAATTTTCCTGCCGCCACGGGCTCCAGCCACTCTTGGAATCCGATTTCCGCCCATGAGACGGAGTCGGCCTACCGGTATGACCTGGAGCTACCCGGCCTGAAAAAAGAAGGGCTCAAGGTCACCCTGTCAGAAGGGGTCTTGGCCGTGAAGGGCCGGAAGCGGCTTTTTCGTGACGGCACCGAGACTTCTGTGGAAGTCGAGCGTTCGCTCCTCGTCCCCGAGGACGTGGATCCTGAAAAGATCCAGGCCCGGTATGTGGACGGCATCCTGACGCTGGAATTTTCCAAGCGGGAGGAAGCAAAGCCGAAAGCCATTGAAATCCGGGTCGGGTAATCACTCGCAATTTGTCCCAGCCGGGCTGCGAACAAGCGCCGGCTGGGACTTGTTTTTACCCGTCGAAATGCAAATTTCGTACCAGCCGATGGTCCACCACGCAAAATTGCAGGAAGAGCTGGAGGGATACTGCGGCTTGGGCATGTATGATGAGGCCCTTCGGTTGATCTCCTCCCTGAAAACAAAAGGGGAGGAGGATCTGACCCTGGCCTTTCTCCGAACACGGATCCTGCGAGCCGCAGGTCGCTTTGCCGAAATGCGCAAAACCGCCGAAAAAATCCGAGCACGCTGCCCGGAGGAACCCGAGGCCTGGGTTTCCCTTGCCGATGCCATGCGTCAGAGCGGTTCCCTCCAACAGGGCCGCCATGTCCTTCAGGAAGCCGAAAAAAAATTTCCGAAAAATCCACACATCAAATTCCAGCTTGGTTGTTACTTTTGCCAGTTGCGGGACCTGGAGCAGGCTCGTTCCTACGTCCAAGCCGCCATTCAGTTGGACCGGACTTGGGCCGATGCCGCCAAACAGGATGCTGATCTCGCTCCTCTTAGGGAAAAGACCTGACCTTGCGCCGACCGACATCCTGCCGACCTCCCTCACCCCGCCTCTTTTTTGCTGCGCTTCTGGCCATTCTTTCAGGCTGCGCATGGCTGAAGCGCGGCCCTTCGCTGGAGGCAAGGGAGGGAACCCCAATGGAAATCCGGTTGCCTGCCAATTTTTCAACCGGTTACCGCTGGGTGCTGGATCCACCGTTACAGGCGGCCCGCGTTCTTTCCGAAGATTATCGGGGAAGCTCAACATCACCAAAGGTTGGCACACCAGGCACCCAGATTTTTCACGTTGTTTTTCCCAGGGAGGGCAAATTCAACCTCAAGTTTGCCTACCGGCGTCTTTGGGAACCCTCTTCGGTGCCGCCGGCCCAAGCCACAAACCTGGTGGTGAGAGTCCTGCCGGCTGATGCTGGCCCCACACGGTCGGGAAAGATTTTCCCCAAGGACCTTGGGCCGGATCCAAGCACCCCCCACCCCGAGGTGGAAGACCCACAGATCAATGGCAAAAAGGTGGAATTAAGGCGTCCCAGGTAGGGATGACCGTCTCGGTCATCCGATTTTTTCTTTGCCGCCCGGGATTTCCGTCAGCGGGTCGGGACGATGCCCTGCCATGGAATCAATACAGCGGCACGAGATTCTCGGTCCGGATCCATCCCCCATCGTCATTGGGCATGCGCACCTTGCTCCATCCTAGGAACTCTTTTTCCCGGTGGGCTATGGATCCAGGGGGATAAGTCTTTTCCGCTTGTTGAACCTCCGTGGGTACGGAACGCAGGGGCACCACATCCACGATCATGACCGCGGCACGATCGGACAGTTTTCCGTAAACTCCCAAAGCCGATCCAGCCAAGAAAGTCAGGACGGCACCGAACAGCACCACTCCGCAACCCAACCGGAAAAAAAGTTTTCGATACCCCTCAAAGTAACCTGAAGCCAGCCACAGACCGAAGCCGAGTGCCGCCACGCAGCTGCCCGCAACCAGCCAAAGCTGCCAGGCCAAGACTCCAGCCCAAGCCGACAGCCTTGCTGTCCATGAGTCCTCCAGCAACCGGCGCACGGCAAGATCGAGTTGGTTGGCAGCTTCCGCGAAAATTCCCAGATTCCAACCGACCGTGGCAGTTTGGGGACTGACTAGGTAAGCCGAAAGACCATGGGCCAGCGCCCTCTCCTTGTCGCCCGACTGAAACCATGTCAAAGCCAGGTTGTTGCGCGAAATAGGATCGGACGTGTTCCTGCGCACCTCTTCCCCCCATGCCAATCGGGCTTTTTCAAAACTTCCCTCCCGATAAAGCCGGATCGGATCCTCCGCGGAAGATGTTGGCGCGTTCGTCGTCTTTTCCTCGGCCACCAGCGGGTGGGCCAGGACAAGGATGAGACACGAAACCAACCAGGGAAAAAGATTTCTGGGGCGCAAAGGCTCCCAGAACTTCAACTGAGGCAGATCAATCCGGCTGGCCAAGGAGGCGGCCCGCTCACACCAATCATTATCCAGAGATGGGTTGCGGCCATACAGAGCCTCGTCCGATTCCGTCCAACATTTTTCCAGTTCTGTGCGGTCACCCTCCCGTAAACTAGATGTGGCCAGGGAGATTTCAGGCCATGCCGGAGTGGCCGAGTCCACCCCGAGGGTGCCGGCGACGGCCTTCTGCCAGATTAACAGGTTTTTTTCCATCGTCTCTGAGCTTGCCGATCCCTGACCTAGATGCTGGGCGGATGATTTCCATGACTCCAGAGCCTCCTTCCGACCCCGCTCAGGATCCGTCCAGCTCGCCCGTTTTCTTGCCCATCGCAGCCAGATCACCACCAAAGCCAACCAAGGGGCCACAACGAGGAGCCGAAACCAACCCACCTTCATCGGGGCCATGCCGAACCCGGTTCCTTCCAATGGCTCGCGGGGAAGTGAGGCCATCCCATATTGAAGAACTTTGGTCTTTCCGCCGGATCCAAAGCCTCCCCAACCAGGTCCGCTCCCCTGTTTTGGCCCCGGCGTCCCCGAAGGTGTGATCGTGACCTGGGCCGGGCCGGTGGGACGAAGCGTGCCCTCCTTCACCACGGAAATTTTAGGCGGCTTGGCTTCAATGGTTTCATAGCTCTTTTTCTTGGGATCAAAGTAGACAAATTGAACTGCTGGGAGTTCATATTCACCCGCCTCGGTGGGAATCAGGACCAAATCCTCGACCAGACCCCCGGTGAACACCTGGGTTCCATCAAATTCCCTGCGTAATTTCGGCTGGATGGTGCGGATCTTGGCCGGGATGGTCCGGGAGGGCAGTTCCACCCCCATCGGCCAGTTGCCGGTCCCCTTCAGGTTGAGCGTCCAAGTGATCGGCTCCCCTTCATTGACCTGCTCGGGGACCATTTTCGATTCGAGCGTGAACTGGCCGACCGCCCCTTTGAACCCGGCAGGTGCGCCGCCAGGCAGCGGCCTGACATCGATTGGTTGGGGAGGGGAGGACACTTCTTGATCGCCAGCAGGCTGCCGCTGGGGCCCGAAAAAGGTGGTGATGAAACGGAAAACGCGAAACGTCATCTTCACGGCAGAGAGTTCCACGCGTCCGGCCTTGGGAAACATCATCCGGGTTCTTATTTCAATTCGATCCGGGGAAATCTGCCTCATTTCCTGCCACGGTTCCGCTTCGGCTCCGGCCGGACTCCATAGGGGCCGGGAAATCGGCGCCGCCTCGATGCCGGCACTTCTCGGCAAGCTTATGGTTAGACAAATATCGCTGATTTCCCCGACATATGGTTGCTCCGGCTGGAGGGAGAGTTGGCTTTTGATTTCAGGGCTGGCCGCAGGTTCCGGCCGGGCCGGACTCCTGAAAAAACCCGGAGGAACCGGAAGGGGGGAGGGCGCAGGGGATTGCTGGGCGGGGGCTTGGGCCGTGGCATCCAAAACAATCGGGGAAACCGATTTCTTTCCCTGATCGGTCTGAACCTCAAAGGAAGGAATCGGAATCCGGCCGGCTTGCTGGATCAATACAGCGTAAGTCAGGGTCAGAGATCGGCTTGACCGAAAATTTATAAAAGAGACCTGACTCTCCGTCCGGACAACATCCATAAAGCGGGCTCCACCCACATCTGGAAATGAAACTTTGCCAGCGGGCTCGCAATCCGTGAAAACCAGCTCCAGGTTAATGGTGCTGTTGGGAGCCACCGGACCCGGCTGATTCCAGCGGACCGACTGCGCATGCAGGGTCGAGACTTGCGCCATTCCCGCCAAAAGGATCGTAAAAAGCGCTCTCATCACCATGGCTTGCCACCGGAAACAGGCCGGGGTTGTTGCTTTTTTTCCGGATCTAAGTTTTGTTGAATCAAGGCGGGGCTGTCAGCCTGTTTCACCTGCTGAAGCCTAGACACCGATTGAGGATCAGGAGCCCCAAAACCAAAGGCCTCCTCTTTTTTTCCAGACCCACCCCCCACTTTTCGCATGGCCCGATCTTCCGTCCCCCCTTCAGGGCTTGAATTGGATCGGTCTGCCTCCTTTCCGGATTCTGGCTTGGATTCTCCCTGTCCGAACTTTTCAAAGCCCGCGGTTTCGCCTTGGCCTGGCTGATCCATGGATGCCCCTCCTTGGTTCTTTTCCGCTGGCTCCCGGGGCTGCGTGGAGGAGTGGTTGTTGGCTTGGCCCTTGCCGGCGGATTCACCGCCCTCCGACTCCTCTTGCTGGTTTTCTTGGCCCGAACCAGACTGCGGGGGGAGGCTTTGCGATTCCCCTTTGCCCTCTTGCCCTTGCCCGCGGTCCTTTTCCTCCGACTGCTGCCCCCCCCCGGAAGATGGCTTCTGCTTGTCCTTGCCGGAGCCCCCCGGATCTTTCTTGTCCGTTTTTTGGCTCTTGTTTTTGTCCTTTTTCTCTTTTTTCGTTTCTGGTTGCGAGGAGGGCGGAGGGGGCTGGAGCTTTTTCAGTCGCTCCCGCAAACCCGGCCAATCGGCGGCTTTTTCATCCAGACGTTCCCCTTCATCCACCCCGGAAAGGGCATCATTGACCATGTTGCGCCAGGGGGCGTGGGGATCTGCATTATCCGGCATCTTTTTTTTCAATTCCTCGATGGCCTCGGGTTTTGACCCGAAAGAAATCGTCTCTTCCGCCAGCCGCGCATAGTCCCCCGCAGGCCGCCTTTCCTTCTCCGCCAAGGCTTCCACCGTCTCTCGCAGGGATCCGGCAACGTCAGGCTGCGGGGTGGCGTTGGCCGGAGTGCTGGCCCCACGCACATCCAGCCCCATCAGCACCACCCCAAGAGCGGATCGGCAAAAGGCTTTCATCTTTTTTTAGCCAGCACCGGCGGGCCCTCCTTGGAAACCAGTCGGGTGCTTTTCTTTTCCAGCGGCAAGGGCAGAGGCTCGCCCGCGGTGGTTGTGCCCATCGCGAGCCGCCGCCGGTTTGGCAGGGAAGGAATTTCCAGCGCGAAGCTTAAGGCCAACAGCAGGACTCCCGGCGCCAGGAACCATTGGAACCTTTCGGCCATTCTGACATCCCGCGTTTTGGAAAATTCCCCCGATTTCCCCTGTGCCACGGTTTCCTTGATGAGCTCAGCCAGATCCACCCAGTTAGATGCCTCGCGATAGACCCCTCCCGTTGCCTGCGCCAACTCCTCCAGCGTCGCGGGCTCAAGTCTGGACAAGACAGCGGCTCCCCGGCCGTCTTTGACCACGCCTCCCTGGCCGTCGGGAACCAATCCCCCGGAGGCCGTGCCGATCCCGAGGGAGATCACCTTCACTTCCTTTTTCTTCAGCCCCTCCAAAGACTGCCGCCAGTCCGGGTCGTGGGCCTCTCCGTCGCTCAAGACGATGAGAAAACGGTCGGCGGCCGTGCTTTGGCTGAAGGCCTCGGTGGCCACCCTCAACATACCCGCATAGTCCGTTCCCGCTTGGGGCAGATAGGAGGGATCCAGGCCGGAAAGAATGTCCCTCATGACCTCATAATCGGAACTCATCGGCACCTGCAAAAAGGCCGTCCCGGCAAACACGGCTAGCCCCACCCTCTCTCCCTGAAGCTCGTCCAACAACGCACCGATCAACAGCTTGGCCCGGGCTAGCCTCGTTGGTTTCACATCCTCCGCCAGCATGCTGGCGG
>RHAF01000069.1 GCA_010028775.1 Verrucomicrobiota bacterium
GCCGCCAAGGCCACCTCCCTGTACAACGAAAAGAAATTTGATGAAGCGGCCGCCGCCTACGAGCAGATTCTGGCCAAATACCCGCAATCGATTTACGCCCTCTCCAACTTGGGGGTGGTTCGCTTCCAGCAGCAGAAATACCCCGAGGCGGAGAAGCCTCTTCGCGAAGCCATCCGGGTCGCCCCCAACGACGCCTTTTCCCATTCGGTGCTCGGCATTGTTCTGGTGCAGCAGGAAAAGTATGACGATGCCATCCAGGTGCTCAGCCGGGCGGTGGCCCTGGATCCAAACGACGCCAAAACCCGCAACTACCTCGGAATCTCCTCATCCCGCAAGGGTCTGCAGGAAGCTGCCGAGCAGGAGTGCCGCAAGGCGATCGAGTTGGACGAGGGATATGGCGACGCCCATTTCAACTTGGCCGTGATTTACGCCACGCAGAATCCTCCTTCCAAGGAATTGGCCAAGCGTCACTACAACCGCGCCTTGGAACTCGGCGTCCCCAAGGATGCCGAGCTGGAAAAACTCCTGAATTAATCGCGGGTTCCGGACCAGGCGGGAAGCCGGATCTCTACCCGCGTGCCTTTGCCGGGTTGCGAATCCACCTTCAGCGTCCCGCCGTGTGCCTCGACCGTCCGGCGCACCAAAGCCATCCCCAGGCCGGTCCCTCCGGGCCGGCGCGACAAAAAAGGTTCATAGAGCCGCTCGGCGATTTCTTTCGGCATCCCCCGACCGCTGTCCTGCACGGTCAGCAGAATATTTTCCTCCCGAGACTGCACGCCCAATTTCAGTTCTCCGCCCTTCGGCATGGCCTCCACGGCATTCAACACCAGATTCAGGACCGCCTGCTCCAACTGCGGTCGATCCCCGCGGATCATGGCTTCTCCACGAGCCGGGACTTTTTTGGTCACCTGGATTCGGGCGGCGGAGAGCTTGGTGCGGGTCAGCAGACTGACCTCCTCCATCAAATCGGCTCCGTCCACCGCGCCGATCTCCGGGTCGGCCGAACGGGCCAGATTGAGAACCCGGTCCAGGATTCCGTTCATTTGCGCCAATTTGGATTCGATCAGATGTAAATCCCGTCCTTGGGCCTCCGAGGTCGGCAATCCACGGATCGCCGTGTGCCAAAGCATCCGGATGACCGCCAGAGGATTGCGCACCTCGTGGGCCACCTCCGCAGCCAACATTCCCAGGGAGGAAAGCCTTTCGCGGTTCCGCAATTCCTCCTCCGTCCGGTCGAGCCGTCCGGACATCCGGGATCTTCCCAGGGCCGCCGCCGCCAATCCGGCCAATCCCTCAAGCAAACGAATTTCCGCATCGGGAAACCGCCGGGTTTCCGCGGTGGCCACACACAGGACCCCAATCCCCTCCTTTTTTTCCACCAGGGGGACCGCCAGAACCGAAACCAACCCCTCCTCCTGGACCCGGTCGGTGTGCGGGTCATGCGGACTGGACCGCACATCCCGGACGGAGATGGGGCGCCCCCGGCGAACCACGTATCCCAGGGCGGTTTCGGCAATCTCGATGGGAGCCTGCTTGCGGTAGGCCGCGGATCCCCCCAGGCACACCTCGAGGGACAGCTCCTTTTTTTGCGGATCGAGGAGAAAGATGGAGGCAAGTTTTGCCCCGGATAGCCGGGAAGCCTCCCGAGCCACCCGATTGAGGATGGCCTCCGGCGTTTCCTCCGCCCCGATTGCCGCCCCCACCTCCGCCAAGGCCGCGGATCGACGACTCTCCTCACTCGTTCCCGCCACCCGCCAAGCCAAACTCAACCACCGGGAGGCCTGGTGAGCCATCCGCTCAAGATCCGCTTCCTGTCCCTCCGAAAAGAAATTCTTTTTCCGCGTCCCCACCACCAGCACACCAATGAGATTTTCCCCTTCGCTCATGGGGGCTGCCATTTCACTTCCACCCGATCCCAAGCCCAGGGTGCTTTTCTGCAGATCCGCCCGGGCGGAAATTCCGCGGCTGGCCACCCAACCCGCCAAGCCCTGACCCGGCACCAGCCGTTTTCGCCGGACCGCGGCCGCCACGCCCAAGCAAGCCTCCATTTCCAGATCCCCGTAATTGGGGTTCAAGAGGTAAAGGGCGGCCCGCTCCACCCCGAATTCCTTTTGGGCGGCAGAGACGATCCGGGTAGCCAGTTTTTTTGCCTGGAGCAGATCGCCCGGCTCCAAACCGAGATGCCATTTTCTTTTTTTCACCGGCTGACCACCCCTTTCAGCCGGACCAACAGCCGATCCAACCCTGCGGGATCGGGGGAGGATCGGCCCTCTTGGCCGACCACGCTGAAGGTGTCGAGGGCGGCCCCTTTTTCCGTGGTGATGCGGGCCCCCTCGATCTGGAATCCCTCTTCCGAGATGGCACGCGTCAGCGCATGCAAAAGTCCGACCCGATCGGGGGCTTGCACATGCACCAAGGTTCTTCCGGGTTCACTTTCCGTGTCGATCCGCAGACTCGCGGGGAATTCCGCCTCCCCGATGGCTTTTTGCCACAGGGTCGGCCCCTGACCCGCCAACCGCTCCGCCAGATGATCCTCGGTGGCGCCCAAAGCCTCGGTCAGGGTTTTTTCAAACAACTCGCGGTCGATCCGATGGCTGACCGGCTCCAAACGCTCGGTGCAGACCCGGAAGGTGTCGACCACCACATCATCACTGCGCGTGAAAATATTCGCGCTGAGAATATTGATGCCCGCGACGGCAAAACTCCCGGCAATCTTGCTGAACAGTTTTTCCCGGTTCCAGGTCACCACGATTACCTCGGTGTGCCCCTCCTCGGCATAATCCTGCCAGACCACGAGGGGGACCAGCGCCTCGGAACCGGCCACCCGCCTTTCGAAGAACTGATGGACCGCCTGGATATGACGCGCCACCAGGTCGGCCGGGCACTGCCGGAGATAGGCCGGCCCCATTCGTTCGAGATGGTTTTGCATCTCCTGTTCGGAGTAGATTCCGCTTAACACGACGGCCACCTGTCGAATTCTTCCGGCCCGCTCCTCCTCTTCAGCACGCAGAAACTCCTCCTCTCCGGCCAGCATTCGCTTGGTGCGCGTATAGAGATCCCAGACCAAAAGTTCCCGCCAGCTGGACCAGTTGCTCCGACCCGCCACCGCCCGGACATCGGCGGCCGAGATCAGCATGAGAAGATCGAGCCTCTCCTCATCCTGGACGATCCGGGCAAAGGCCCGGATGGTCTCGGGTTCATCCAGGTTTTTGCGCGCAAAATTTCCCAGGGTCATGTGATGGTCGACCAGAAACGTCATGAGGGAAAGGTTCCGGCCCCAGAAATGAAACCGCCGGGCCACCCGGGCGGCGTTGGCCGCCCCCACCTCCTCATGATGCCGGGATAACTCCGCTTTGCCGGTATCGTGCAGCAACATCGCCAAGGCCAGGATTTCGGGCGCCTCCACCCGGGCATAGAGCTCGGAGTATTTCCGGAGGTCGGGATCCTTCGAATCCAACATGGCATCCAGTTGTTCCAGACAGACCAGGGTGTGTTCATCCGCGGTGTAGCGGTGGAAAAATTCATGTTGGACCAGACAAGTCAGGGGGGCGAACTCCGGAAGAATCCGGCCGAGCACCCCGTTCTCGTGCATCAACCTCAGGATGCGCGCCACCTTCCCTTTCTGTTTGAGGATGTGAAGAAACCCTTCCTGGATTTCCTTTCGGCCCAACAGTTCATCCGTCAACAATCCAAAGTTGGCCCGCATGAGTGCCACCAGCTGGGCACTCGGAACGGATCCCTGATCCTGCAGGATTCGAAAGACGCGAATCATGCGGGAGGGATCCTGGGCAAAGACCTGGGGGGTTTCCGCCTCCAGCTCCGCCCCCCGGAGAATGAAGCCGTCCGTGGCTCGACGGGAGCCCTGCCAACCCGAGAAGAAGGACCAGATGCCGCGCGGCTTTCCCGTGATTTGTTGGCAGATCCGCGTGGCCGCCGGATTGCAGATCAAATGAATCGAGCGCATGTGGCCGTACACCTCGCGCATCAGGGCTTCGCTCTGCCGGAGAATGTTGGGCTGGGGATATCCCATGGCCGCCGCCAACTCCCCCTGAAGACGCAGGGTCAACACGTCCCCCGCCCCTCCCTGCAGATCGTGAAGCCATTCCCGCACGGTCATCAGAAAGGCATAGGATTTTTCCGCCAGAGCCGCTTCCTCCGAAGCCAACCAACCTTTGGCGGCCAATTCCACCAAGCTCACTCCTTGTCCGCTGACCTTTCCCACCCAGCGGAGATTGTGAAAATCCCTCAGCCCGCCCACTCCGGTTTTGAGATTGGGTTCCTGCACATAGATCGTGCCTCCCTCCTTGGCATGACGGGCGGCCTGATTTTCCAGCCGCCAGGAAAGGTAGTTCTCCACGCCCCGGGTGAGGCTTTTTTTGGAAAACTCCGCGGAAAACTGCTGCCAGAGCGGGGCGGACCCGGCCAGACAACGGGCGTCGAGCAGGGCGGTTTTGATCATCGGTTCGCTTTCCGCCCGCTCGATGGTCTCCCCCACCGTCCGGCAGGCGTGCCCAACCTTTAAGCCGATATCCCAAAGGACGTAGAGAATCTGGCGGACCACCTCTTCCTCGGCCTTCTCCTTGCCGCTTTCGCGGATGAACACCAGGTCGACATCGCTGGCCGGACTCATCTCCTCCCGGCCAAAGCCGCCCACCGCACCGAGCACCAGACGGCTCTTGGAGTCCGCATCCCCCGCATGGTTCCAAAGATGGATCAGGACCTCGGAAAGCAGCCCGGCCCGCTGGTGGGCCAACTCCAAGCCGGAGGCCCCCTCCTTGGCCCGGGCGGAAAGCCGGGCCTCCTCCTCACGGAGAAAATGCCGGATCAGATCCAGCCTCGCATCGGGGGAAATCGCCCCCGCGGCGGCCAACAACTCCTCCAATCGGGGAAGGAACGAGTGTGACTCGCCCGCTCCCCTTTTCCCGGTGACCGGCCCCCCCGGTCCGGTGCCGTCCCCCACGATCACTCCAGGGACTGATCGGTCGCGGCGTTGAGGATCTTGAAGTCCTCCACATTGGCCGCGGGATCCGCTTTGAATTGGAACTGACCGGCAAACCGCCTCTGCAGCTCAACCAGCAATTCATCATCCTCCGTGCGGAGACGGTGCAACACTCCGGGATGCACCACGACCTTGATCTCATGCACTTCGCTGTGCTTGCGCAGAATCCGGCTGATTTCCCGTTGGATTTCGACGCTCATCGTCTCAAAGGATTTCACCATGCCTTTGCCCCGACAGCACGGACACTCCATATACACCGCCCGCCGGATGCTCTCCTGCACCCGCTGCCGGGTCATCTCCAGCAGTCCCAGCGCGGAGATGGGCAGGGTGTGGGTCCGGGCCCGATCCCGACGGAGGCACTGCTTGAATTTTTCGTACACCGCCATCTGATCCCGGCGGGATTTCATGTCGATGAAGTCGATCACCACCAGTCCGCCAAGATTGCGGAGCCGCAACTGCCGGGCCACCTCTTCGGCCGCCTCGAGATTCGTCTTGCGGATGGTGTCGTCATGATCCCGCCCCCCACGGGTTTTTCCCGTGTTCACATCGATGGAAACGAGCGCCTCGGTCTCATCCACCACCAGGTAGGCGCCTGATTTGAGCCAGACCTGACGGCGCAAGGCGCTTTCAATCTGACGATTCACGCCGAACGCCTCGAACAGGGGCTCCGCTGCCAGGTGCCGCTTCACCTTTTTGAGGGAACGCTTGGAAATCAATCCGACCATTTCACGCACCCGCTTTTCCGCGTCCTCGTTATCCACCATCACCTCGTCGACTTCCTCGGTCAGGAAGTCCCGCACCGAACGCTCCACCAGATCCGGCTCCTCCAGCAGGACCGCCGGGGCGTTCTTGGTTTTTAACCCCTCCTCCACTTTTTTCCACTGTTCCAGCAAAAGGGCCAGATCCCGCACAAAGTAGCGGGCCTGCATCCCCTCCCCGTTGGTTCGCAGAATGACCCCCATGCCCTCGGGCACGTCGAGTTCCTGCAGAATTTTCCGCAGACGTGCGCGCTCCTCCGGATTCTCGATCTTGCGGGAAACCCCGCTCATCTCCCCGAAGGGCATGAGCACCAGGTACCGGCCCGGCATGCTGATGTTGGTCGTGACCCGTGCCCCCTTGGTGCCGATCGGGCCCTTGTTGACCTGAACAATCACCTCGGCTCCGGGGGGATACAACCGGGGAATATCGTTGCTGGTGATCCGGGGTTTGCGCCCGCGGCTTCCCCGTCGCTCCACCGCCTCGATTTGTTCGTCCATGGCGGCCGGGACCGCATCCCAGAAATGCAGGAAGGCGTTTTTTTCCAGGCCGATATCCACAAACAAGGCCTTCAGGGAGGGCTCCACGTTGTGCACCCGCGCCTTGTAGATGTTGCCCGAGATGCTGCGGTCCCCTTCCCGCTCGATGGAGAACTCCTCCACCACGCCGCCCTCAAGCAGGGCCACCCGCTTCTCGAGCGGTTCGACCGAAATGAGGAGGCTTCGACGCTCCTCCTTGGTTTTCACTCCGAAAATCCGCTTAATCGTTTCCACAATCATGATCTGTTTCTCCTTGGTTTTGGGTGAGGGCGGGGGTTCAACCCAGCCTCCTTTGCATCCAGACGCTTTGCATCAAACCCATCGCGGCCATGCAAACGGCCAGAAAGGTCCCTCCGTA
>RHAF01000070.1 GCA_010028775.1 Verrucomicrobiota bacterium
CGTGCACAGCTCGATTTTGCGATAGTGCAACCCCAGCTTTTGCAGCACGAGTTCCGCATGACCACATAATTCCTCCAAAGCTTTCATCGACCGGTCCGGGTGCTCAATCCAGACCAATTCCACCTTGTCGAACTGGTGCATCCGGGCCAGACCCCGGGTCTCCTTCCCCGCACTTCCTGCCTCTTTACGGAAACAAGGAGTGTACGCCGCATAACGCTTGGGGAGATCCGCCTCGGTTAAAATCTCCTCACGGTGGAGGTTGGTCACCGGAACCTCCGCTGTGGGAACCAAAAAAAGCTCCCCGCCCTCCGTGGCATACATGTCCTCCCGGAATTTCGGGAGTTGCCCGGTTCCCACCATGCTCGCCTCGCGAACCAAAAAAGGCGGGGAAACCTCGGTGTACCCGTGGGCGCCCGTATGCAGATTCAGCATCCAACTGATCAGGGATCTCTCCAGCTTGGCTCCCGGGCCCTTGTAAACCGCGAAACCGCTTCCGGAGATTTTGGCCGAGGCGGTGAAATCCAGCATGCCCAACGCCTCCCCCAGGGCCACGTGGTCCTTGGGCTTGAAATCAAACTTCTTGGCCTCTCCCCAGGTCGTAACCACCGGATTGTCCGCCGCCGAACTTCCCTTCGGACATCTCTCCCATGGCAGGTTTGGAATAGAAAGAAGCAGACCTTCCTGCTGTGCCTCCACGTCCGCTACTTTCCTGTCCAATTCCGCAATGCGATCCGACTTTTCCTTCATTCCGGCCATCAGATCGTCCGCTGACTCTCCTTTGGCCTTCCGACCCCCGATTTCCTTGCTGACTCCGCCGCTCTTCGTCCGCCTGCAGAACCTTGGCCAAGCCATCAGTCGCCGCAGCGCCACGCAAAGTCAAACGTGCCCGGACCCCCTCGGGATCTTTGCGAATCATGGCGATATCCAGCATCCGACCATTCAACCTTATCCCCACCCCCTCCGTCGAGGCTCGGCAAACGTTTTGCCGCTGATCCAATAACCCGCTTAAACGTCTCTGTGACCAATAGCAGCCTACGCGGAGCCGTTCTCGATCTAGGTTCCAACACCTTCAAACTCCTCCTCGCCGAACAATTTGGCTCCACCCTGCGTATTCACCACGAAAAGGCCTATCCTGTCCGCTTGGGCGAGGCGGTTGCCAAAACCGGACAATTACAACCCGTCACTTGCCGACGAGCCTTACGCGTACTTGCCCACCTCCAACGAAAAATCCTGGCCTTTCGGCCCGACCGAACGGTTGCCGTCGCTACCGGCACTCTTCGCCGGGCCAAGAATGCCAAATCTTTTCTTCTGCCCGCCTCCAAAATCCTCCGGACGCCGGTCCGGATTCTCAGTGGACATGAGGAAGGGCGTCTCATTGCCCTCGCCGCCCGAACTCTTTCGCACGCTCCAAATCCTCGTTTCCACATCGACCTGGGGGGAGGAAGCCTCGAGGTGATCGACTCCCTCCGCCCCCATCATCCGCGGATCGTCAGCCTCAATCTGGGGTGCGTGGCCGTCCGGGACACCCTCTTGCCCCAACACCCCCCTTCCCCGGATCAATGGGAACGGGCCATCGGTACCATCCGTCGGTCCCTGAATAAAATCCCTGCGCCCGCCCGCAAAACCCACGCCACTTTTTCCGGAGGCACCGGGCACGCCTACGCCTGCCTTCTGCAGGGAAAAAACCTGAAAGCCCGAAAGCTGGAGGGATTCCCCCTGACGCGAACCCGGCTCGAAACTCTCCTCCTCCGGGTCCTCCCTCTTTCCCTTCGCCAGCTCCAAGTCCTTCCCGGCATGCCCTCCGACCGGGCCTCCGTCGCCCTGCCCGCTTTTTTGGTCCTTCGGGAGGTCATGGAAAAACTAAAACTCTCCTTTGTCCGGTTGACCACTCACGGGTTGCGTTACGGAGTTTGGCTGGATCGCCTTGCACCCAATCCCCTAACCAAAATCCTTCGATGAAGCAAGAATCACGTTTGGTTCGGGAAGCACGGGCCCTGATGAAACAACACGAACGCGAACCCGAGCACGTTCAGCATGTGACCCAATGGGCCGTTTATCTCTTCGAGGAACTCCGCCCCCTTCACCGGCTGGAAAAGATGGATTTGGAATTTCTCACCGCGGCCGCTCTCCTGCACGACACCGGCTGGTCCACCGCCACCGAGGAGCGCCCTCATCACAAGGAATCCGCCCGCCTGATCCGGGAGTACTCCTGGAAAACCCTGTCCAATCAGGAGAGGGAGTTTGTCGCTCTGATCGCCCGCTACCACCGAAAAAGCCCGCCCTCTCTACTCCACAAGCGCTACGCCAACCTTCCGAAAAAAAGAAAAGAGGCCCTGCGCATCCTAGCCGCTATTTTGCGTGTGGCCGATGCCATGGACCGATCCCACCGCCAATCCCTCCATCCAGCCGGTCTTCAGCTGCGTCCGGGGGTATGTCTGATTTTGGTCAGTGGGAATGGCACGGAAGAGGCCTCGTTCGGTTTGGAACGCAAAGGGGATCTCTTTCGGCAGTCTTTCGATCGTCAGCCATTCCTCCAGTTGACCTCCTAGCCGGATGGCACGCGGGCACCGTTCTGCTTAAATTGAACCTCGATGAGCATGAAACGCTGGCGCCCCCAATTGATCGCCTTGGCCATCCTATTGGCCTTTGTCGGATTCTCCGCCAGCTACGTGCGTTACTTTGTCCGTGCCCGAACCCATAGCGTCATCGTCTTTTTTGTCCCCGGAGCCAGCCCCGAACTCCTCTCCCTTGCCCAAGCACGCGACCCCAACCGCCAGCTTTCCGCGTTGGGCAATGCCGACTCCATGGCATTTGTGGAGACCCAAGCCACCGACCGTCTGACCGGCGATGCCGCCGCCTTGGCCTCTTTTCTCGCCACGGGCGAACCCACCCCGTCCGGTCGGCTCAGCCTCCGTTACGACGGCAAACCGGCCGACACCCTTCTCTATCAGGCTCAACGAAGTGGTCGCGCAGTGGGGATCATCTCCACAGGTTCCATCACCTCGCCGGGAGTAGCCGCTTTTTACGCCCACCAGCCCGATGCCTCCGTCTCCGCCACCATCGCCAACCAACTGCTCGACTCCACCCGCATTGACCTGATCTTCGGCGGGGGCCGGGAAATCTTCACATCAGAGAAAAAAGCCGGCCATCGCGACCTTGAGCAGGAGGCCCAGAAACTCGATTACACCATGATCTTCGACCGAAGCGGTCTTGAAACCTTTCCCGCATGGAATACCCGCCGCATTCTGGGACTCTTTTCCTCCACCGACCTGCCGCTCGCGGCCGCTGAGGACGGCTCCGGAACCATTCGCCTGGCCGACATGGTTCGCCGGGCGGTGGAGACCCTCGCCTACAATCTGCTTGGCTATTTTCTGGTCATCGACCACCCCTTGGTGGGCGCCGCCGCCGGGCAGAACCGGGCCGACTTGGCCGCCCGCCAGATTCAGGAGCTCGACCGTGCGGTTGATACCGCCCGCAAATACGCGGGAAAGAATGCGCTCATCCTGGTCTACTGCCCTTACTCCGTTGGTGGCTTTCAATTTCTAGAGGCCGCTCCCAATGAAAAGAAATCCTCCGGCCGGCTTTCCCCGCTCTCTTGGCACAACGGTCCTGGAAGAAGGGGTTCCGATCCTGCCGCCTTTTCAACCGGCAAACCAGGCGTTCCCTCCGCTGGTCTGGGTTGGGTTGCGGCCTACGGCAAAGGCGCCGAGAAGATCCATGGCATTCTCAACCCGGGCGAACTCCACGCCATTCTCAGCCGCCAACTCTGAACACCACCCGGATCAAGGAAATCCTGGCGGCCCATGGCCTCCGCCCGCTCCGTCAGCTTGGCCAAAACTTTCTGGCCGAACCCGCCCTGGCCACGGTCATTGCCCATGCCCTCCCTAAATCCACGCACGAACCTGTTCAGGAAATCGGACCTGGATTGGGCGCACTGACCCGGGCCCTCCTGACCATCGGACACACGGTGGAGGCTTTCGAGGTCGACCAAGGACTGATTCGCTGGCTTCGAACCGAGTTTCAGGAAGAACCGCGTTTCCGGCTCATCGAGGGCGACGCCCTAAAAACCCTGCCCCAAAATCCTCCCCGCTCCATCGTCTGCGGCAATCTTCCCTATGCCATTTCCACACCCTTGCTGGCCCAACTTGCCCTTAGACCGATACCCCCCGAGACCATCGTGGTGACGCTACAGAAAGAAGTGGCAGACCGCTACGCCGCCACTCCCCGCACTCCGGACTACGGGGCCGTCACCGTCTTGCTCCAATCCGTCTTCACCATTGAAAGAATTCGGCAACTACCTCCCGAAGTCTTCTACCCGCGTCCACAGATTGATTCCACCGTGCTTCGCCTGGTTCGCCATGATTCTCTGCCTCCGGATCGTGTGGGCTTTCACGCTTTTGTGAAAAAGGGGTTTTCCCAACGCCGAAAAAAGCTGAAAGGCCTTTTGCCGGTAGATCTCGACCGGCGGGGCGAGGAACTCGATCCTGCCGAATGGTGCGATCTCTATGAACGTAGTGGACGAAAGATTTGATATCGTGGATCGGGACGACCGGGTGGTCGGATCCGCTCCCCGCTCGGAAATCCACGCCCAGGGCCTGCTCCACCGCGCCGTCCATATTTGGGTCTTCCATGACGATGGTCGCCTCCTTCTTCAAAAGAGGTCGCTCTCCAAGGATCGGGAACCCGGTCGCTGGACCTCCAGCGTAAGCGGCCACGTCAACTCCGGGGAAGAATATGATGTCGCCATGCTCCGGGAAATTCCTGAAGAGATCGGCGTTCCCGCACTGACCTGCCGTCATCTGGCCCGCTTGAAATATTTCCCCGCCTGTCGCGAGACCGATCAGGAGTTTGTTTGGTTGTATCGGGCCATCCATACCGGCCCCTTCAAACCCGACCCAACTGAAGTCGCCGGATTAGAATGGTTCACGCCTGCCCAGATAGACCAGATGCTCATTCACCAACCCTCTGACTTCTCTTCATGTCTGAGGATGCTTTGGGAGCAACGCCCTCAGTGAGCCGGCTCAGCGGAAAATCAGCCGTGGTGGTGGGAGGGGGAATTGGCGGTCTTGCCGCCGCCCTTCGGCTAAGGCGGGCAGGCTGCCGTGTCACCCTTTTGGAAAAAAACGAAACGGTCGGAGGTAAGGTGGCAGAGCGAAAGGCGAGCGGCTTCCGATGGGATCTTGGCCCCTCCCTTTTCACCATGCCCCAGATTCTCGACCGCCTGTTCGCCGATCTCGGGGAATCGAGAAACGATTACCTCACCTTGGAGCCCCTCTCCCCCACCTGCCGATACCGTTGGGCCGACGGCTACCGGTTTGACGAAAATGAGTTCTTCTGGTCACGCCCTGATTCAGCCCGCCTGCTGCGCCATGCGGAGGGACTTTACAAACTCTCCGCGCCGGCATTTCTGGAAAACGACCCCTCGGAAGTCTGGAAAAAAATCCTAAATCCGGCACTTCTTCCCCTGCTTCGTTTCCTGCCCTCGATGAGCCCCTTTCAATCCCTCGCCACCGCTTCCCGCCATTTCTATTCCGACCCCCACCTACAACAGTTCCTACAACGCTTTGCCACCTACAACGGCAGCGATCCGGAGTTCACCCCCGCCACTTTCGCCGTCATTCCCTATGTCCAAGCCCGCTTCGGTGGGTGGTATATCCGTGGCGGAATTCGCCGGTTGGCCGAAGCCCTTCTTCAACTCGCCGAAAAGCATGGTATGGAGGTCCAGACTTCAGCAGAGGTGCGCTCCATCGACCCCACTGGTGTGACGTTGACCTCGGGCAAAAAGATCTCGGCTGATCTAATATTCCACAATGGTGACGTTCTCAGGGCCCATCAAAAGCTGATCCAGCACCCCGGGGTATCGAAAGTTGCCAATCAAATGGCCAAACCCGAACGAGCCATCTCCGGCTTTGTCGTTCTCCTGGGGGTTAGAGGCAAGGATCCATCCCTCGCCCACCACAACATCTTCTTTTCCGATAACTATCCGCTTGAGTTTCAACAGATGTTTCGTGAGAAACAGCCTGCCGAGAATCCCACCATTTACCTGTGCCTCAATTCGATTACGGATCCGGACTCCGCGCCACCGGAACACGATAATTACTTCCTCTTGGTGAATGCCCCTGCCGACACCACGCGCATCGATTGGGCCAAGGAATCGCCGAAATACGCTGACCGTATTATCCAGATTCTTGATAAAAGGTTTCTGCCCGGGCTTAAGTCAAAAATCGTCCACCAGGAATGGTTCTCCCCGGCCGATTTCGAATCCAGGGATGGCGTCGTCGGTGGATCTCTTTACGGTTGGGCCTCGCACGGAATGATGCCCTCTTTTCTGCGTCCACCGATTCGTTCCAAGCTTCTTCGCAACCTCTACTTTGTGGGCGGCACCACCCATCCCGGCGGAGGTTTGCCCCTGGTTCTCCTCTCAGCCGAAATTGCGGTGCGCCTCGCAAACCGATCGGCCTAAAGTTTTTCCGGGTTTTCCAACAGCTCGGCTACCCGAGCCAAAAGTCGTCCAGCCGCACCCCCGTCAATGACCCGGTGATCGAAGCTCAGAGTTAAAGGTGCCTCCGTTACAGGCTGAAAGGATTGGGTTTTTGCATCCCA
>RHAF01000008.1 GCA_010028775.1 Verrucomicrobiota bacterium
TGGGGGTGGCGGGCACGACTCTCCAGATCCTCTCCCTTTGCCTGAACGCTTGCGACACCGGAACATCCGGGGAGAAGCCGGCGAACAGCCTGATGGGGAGGTTGTCGCGGGAGCTACGCCGAGGGGAGGATCTGGGTTGGCCTTCCCCCGGGGAGTTGGCCAAGCGGGTGGGCCTGCAAAAGGATTATCTGAACCGGCTTGTGCGCACGGGAACCGGTCTGACCCTTGGGCAGTGGAGGGCGAAGAGGATCCTGGTTTCCGTCGAGGCGGAGCTACGGAAGGGAGGCAAGATGGTGGACGTGGCCGACCGATGCGGATTTTCCGATGCGAATTACTTCACCCGATGGTTTCGAAGGCAGACCGGTGTGACGCCCAAAAGCTGGCAGGGCCGAATACGGTAGGGATCAGGCCTTGGCGGCTGCGGGAACGGCCGCCTGCCCGGCCGGAAGAACGGAAACCGGCGGATGGGGAACGACCTTCCAGAATTTCGGGGCGTACTGATCCCATTGGGCGAGGATTTCATTGGCTTTCCTGCTCTCGGTGGCCTCGAGGTGCTGATAAATCAGGGCTTGCAGGGTTTTGGCGTCCTCTCCGCCTGAAAGTTTTTCCAGACCGACCATTCCCGGATTGTAGCGCTTGGAGAAGGCTCCGTCCTCGTCGAGGACATAGGCGATTCCGCCGGACATGCCGGCGCCGAAATTCTTGCCGGTGGGGCCGAGAACCACCACCGTGCCCCGGGTCATGTACTCGCATCCGTGGTCGCCGACTCCCTCAATCACCGCGGTGGCGCCGCTGTTCCGGACGGCAAAGCGCTCGCCTGCGCGGCCGTAGGCAAAGAGTTTTCCGCCGGTGGCCCCGTAGAGACAGGTATTTCCGCAAATGGAGTTGAGAGAGGGGTCGAAGCCCACGCCTTTGGCGGGAATGACGACGATTTCCCCGCCTGACATGGACTTTCCAACGTAGTCGTTGGCCTCTCCCTGAAGGGTGAGTTTCACCCCGTTGACGAGAAAAGCCCCGAAGGACTGGCCGCTGGTTCCGTCCAGCTTGAGGTTGATGCTTCCCTCGGGGAGACCTTCGTCCCCGTAGCGGTAGGCGATCTCCCCGCTCAACTGTGCCCCGACGGAACGATGGGCGTTGTTGATCTTGTAGGAGAGTTTGGCCTTCCGTTTCTTGGAAAGGGCGTCCTTGGCGTCCTGAAGGATCCGGGCGTCGAGGGGTTGGTCCTCGAGTTTGTCGTTCCGTTCCCAGGTGTGGTGACGGGGAGCAAGGGCATCGATATCCGGGACGGCCAGCAGGGGTTTGAGGTCAACGAGAGCGGCCTTGGGATGATTGTCAGGAACGAAGGTTTCCAAAAATTCGGGATGTCCGATGATCTCATCGAGCTTTCGCACCCCAAGGGAGGCGAGGATCTCGCGGACCTCCTGGGCCACGGCATTGAAGAAATCGACCACCGCCTCGGGCGTACCGCGGAATTTCGCCCGGAACTTTTCATCCTGCGTGGCAACCCCGGTGGGGCAGTTGTTGAGGTGACATTGGCGGACAAAAACGCAGCCCAGGGCGATGAGGGCGGTGGTGCCGAAGTTGAACTCCTCGGCACCGAGGAGGGCGGCGATGATGATGTCCATTCCGGAGCGGATACCCCCGTCGGTGCGGAGGGTGATCCGGTTGCGGAGCCCGTTGAGCAGGAGGACCTGTTGGGTTTCGGCAACCCCGAGTTCCCATGGGCTGCCGGCGTATTTGATGGAGGAAAGTGGGGAGGCGCCCGTGCCACCATCGTGACCGGCGATGAGTACCACATCGGCATGAGCCTTGGCCACGCCGGCGGCAATGGTTCCCACGCCGGCCTCGGCGACCAGCTTGACGCAGATTTTGGCGCGCGGGTTGACCTGTTTGAGGTCGTAGATCAGCTGGGCCAGATCCTCGATGCTGTAGATGTCGTGGTGGGGGGGTGGGGAGATGAGCATCACGCCCGGAGTTGACCGGCGGAGAGTGGCGATCAGCGGGGAAACCTTGTGGCCCGGAAGCTGTCCGCCCTCCCCGGGTTTGGCGCCCTGGGCGATCTTGATCTCCAGTTCGGTGGCGCTGGCAAGATATTCGGCGGTGACGCCGAAACGGCCCGAGGCGACCTGTTTGATCCGGCTATTTTTGGAGTCCCCGTTCTCCATGGTGCCGAAACGGGCCCGGTCTTCACCACCCTCGCCGGAATTGGACTTGCCGCCGATGCGATTCATGGCGATGGCCAGGATCTCATGGGCCTCCGGGGAGAGGGCTCCCAAGGACATGCCCGCGGTGGTGAAGCGGCGGCGGATGTCCTCGATGGGCTCAACCTCCTCCAGGGGGATGGCGGTCCGTCCCTGGCGCAACCGTAGAAGGTGACGGATGGTGACCGGGGTGTTTTTGTTGAGTGCGTCGACGTAGGATTTGTACTGGGTTGGCTGGTTTTTCTGGTCGGCTCCCTTGAGCCCAACGAAGGCGTGGAGGGACTGGATGGCCGGGGGCGTGATGGAGTGCATCTCGCCGTCGCGCCGCCAGCGGTAGAGACCGGCATCGGGGAGGCGTTCGGCGGAGACCAAGGCGAGGCCCTCGGTGTGGCGGCGGATGGTTTCCTCAGCCAGTTCCGGCAGACCGATGCCCCCAACCTGCGAGGGGGTGTCGGTGAAATGGTTGCGGATCAGGCTTTCCCCCAGCCCCACCGCCTCAAAAAGCTGACTGCCGTGGTAGCTGGTGAGCATGCAGATTCCCATCTTTGACATGATTTTCAAAAGCCCCTTGTCGACGGCTTGACGGTAGGAGGAGATGATCTTTGCCTCGTCGAGGTCCGGGAGCGTGCCGTCCTGTTTCCATTGTGCGGCGAGCTGCCAGACGAGGTAGGGGCATACGGCCGATGCGCCAAAGCCGATGAGGCAGGCAAAGTGGTGGACGTCCCGGCAGTCGGCGGTGTCGGCCACGAGGGAAGCCCGCATGCGCAGGCCGGCACGGATCAGACTATGGTGAATGGAAGAGATCGCGAGGAGCATGGGTATGGCGGTGTGGGCTGTATCGGTCCCACGGTCCGAAAGGCAGAGGATGGAGACACCGTCCCGGATGGCGGCGGCCGCCTCCTTGGCCAAGTCTTTCAAACGTTCGTGCATGGCGTTGGGTCCGCCGGAAAGCGGAAAGAGGACCGATAGGGTTCTGGATTTTAAGCCCGACTCGCGGTTTTCCAGTATGGCGGTGAGTTCCGCGGGGGTGATCACTGGGGATTCCAGTTTGAGCAGGCGGACGTGATCCGGCCCGTCGGTCAGCCAGTTCGGGCGCGTCCCCAGGTAGACGGCCGTGGACATGACCAGTTTCTCGCGGATGGGGTCGATCGGGGGATTGGTGACCTGCGCGAAGAGCTGGCGGAAATATTGGTAAAGCAGGCGGGGTTTGCGGGAGAAGACGGCCAAGGCGGCGTCGTCGCCCATGGATCCGGTGGCCTCCTCGGCTTTTTGGATCATCGGCAGAAGGATGACCTTGAGTTCCTCCTCGCTGTATCCGAAGGAGAGCATGACGGACTTTAGGTCGGCCGGCGCGGCAGGAAGCCCGGCCGGGAGGGTGGGAAGGGTGCGCAGACCGGCCTTGATCCATTCCCCGTAAGGTTTGGCGGAGGCGGCAAAGTTCTTGATGTCGGCGTTGCGGAGAATTTTTTTGTTCACCGTGTCAACGGCGATCATCTCCCCCGGGGCGAGGCGCCCCTTTTCGGCGATCGATTTTTCGGGAAGATCACCGATGCCGACCTCGGAGCCCATGACAATGAGGCCATCCTTGGTGATCTTGTAGCGGGCCGGCCGAAGTCCGTTGCGGTCGAGGCAGGCAGCCACGAGGCGGCCGTCGCTAAAGGCCAGGGCGGCCGGTCCATCCCAGGGCTCGTTGAGGCACTCGTGATATTCGTAAAAAGCTCGGACCTCGGGGGAGAGGTTGTCCTCCGAGCGGAAGGCCGAGGGCACGAGCATGAGCATGGCGTGCAGGGGGCCGCGACCGGAGATGGAGAGAAGTTCGAAGGCGTTATCCAGGCTGGAGGAATCGCTTCCCCCGGGTTGGATGATGGGATGGAGGAGAGGGAGGTCGGCGGGGGGAAGGGATGGGTTCGAGAGATCGGCTTCGCGGGCGTGAACCCAGTGCCGATTGCCCCTAAGGGTGTTGATCTCGCCGTTGTGGGCCAGCATGCGAAAGGGATGAGCCAAGGGCCAGGTGGGGAAAGTGTTGGTGCTGTACCGTTGGTGAAAGACGGCCAAGGCGGTTTCATACAGGGGATCCTGCAGATCGAGATAAAAGCTCTTCAGCTGGGTGCCGGTGAGCATTCCCTTGTAGACGATGACCCGGGAACTGAAGGAGGGAACGTAGAAGGGTGGGGTGCGGTCGGCATGGCAACGGTGCTCGATTTCGTTCCGGCAGAGAAAAAGGGCGAGTTCAAAGGAGTCATCGGAAAGTTTCTTGGCGTCGGGACGGGCCACGAGGAGTTGTTCGATCAGGGGAGCGGAGAGGGCGGCCTTTTCCCCGAGGATCCGGTTGTTGACGGGCACGGAGCGCCAACCGAGGGAGACCAGTCCGCGTTTGGACACGGCCTCCTCCGCAACTTTGCGGATATGCGCTTGGGCGTAGGTGTCGTTGGCTGGGAGAAAGAAGAAGCCGATGCCGAGGTCACCCTCCTCGTAAAGTCGGTGACCTAGCTTCTCGACCTCCCTTTTGAAAAGCTTGAACGGGATTTGGGTGAGGACGCCGGCGCCATCCCCGGACTTGGCGTCGGCATCGAGGGCTCCCCGGTGGGCGAGTTGGCAAACGCAACCGAGGGCCCGCTCCAGAACCGAGCGGGAACGTCTTCCCTGGATGTCGGCGACAAAGCCGACGCCGCAGGCGTCGTGCTCTTGGTCGGGGCGATAGAGCCCCTGGGCACGGGGAAGATTGTGATCGAGGCGGAACCGCGACATGGAAATTTCACAATACTGAAGGAATCCCCTGGCGCAAGGAGGGGAATCCTCTTGAGGGACAAGCGGTTTCGGGGAATTCTCATTCATGGCCCGCACCCGTGCATCCAAGGCTAAAAAGATCCGCCACGTGGTGGTTTGTCTTCGTCGGGGAAAGCCGGGAGCCGTCGGGGTGGCGATGGTGTTGAAGTCGATTTTCCGGCAATTCAACGTGCGGGCGAGATGGGTTCATGAATCCGGCTTGGCCCGGGCCGTGCGACCGGGCACCGATGCGGTGATTATCGGGGGTGGCGACGGAACGATGCTGCATGCGGCGCAGGCGACCATGGGATCGAGGGTTCCCCTGTTGGGGATCAATCTGGGCTCGTTGGGCTTTCTGACCTCGATCCGGGCGGGGGAGATCAATTCGGTGCTGCCGGGAATTCTCCGAGGGGACTACGGGCTGAGTGAGAGGGCTGTCCTCTCGGCAAAAATGGAGGGGGCGAAGAGTTCGTGGTGTGCCCTGAACGAGGTTTCCCTGGCTCCGGGAAACGACCAGCTTATGGTGCGGGTGCGGGTCAAGGTCGGGGGGGAGTTTTTGACGGAGTACCATGCCGACGGTTTGCTGGTGGCCAGTCCCACGGGATCCACCGCCTATTCACTCTCCGCCGGGGGACCTTTGGTTAGCCCGAAGGCGCAGGTAATGGTTTTGACTCCGGTCTGTGCCCATGCCATGGCCCAGCGACCTTTGGTGGTGGGAGAGCGGGAGGGCGTAGAACTTTCCCTGGGATCCGGGGACGGTCCGGCGGTGATCCGGTTGGACGGGTCACGGGTGGGGCAACTCGGCAGGGGCAAGGTTTTGCGGGTGACGGTTTCGAAGCCAATTATCCGCCTAATGCATCCGAGGGGATCGGGCTTTTATGGGTTGGCCCGGGAGAAGTTGGGCTGGAGCGGGAGTGCCGCGGGAATTGCGTCATGAAACTGGCGGACCTTCTCCGGCCGAACCTGATCCACCTGGATCTGAAAGAGACCAAGCGCACGGCGGCGATCCACCAGGTGGCCGGCCTTTTGGAAAAAGAGCCGGAGATGACCAACTTCAAGGGTTTCTACGAGGAGTTGCTGGCGCGGGAGCGGGTGGAGGCGACGACCTTGGGAAACGGTGTGGCTTTTCCTCACGCCCGGACCGATCACGTGAGCCGGTTGGTCCTGGCCGTGGGACGTAGCCAGGCAGGGGTGAACTTTGAAACCAGCGGGGAGCTGATCCACTTTATTTTTGTCATCGGGACACCCCGAAGGATGGTGACGGAGTACCTGGCGTTGGTCGGGGCGATGGCCCGGTTGCTCCGGCATGATGAGGTGAGGGTTAAGCTGATGCAGGCAAAGACGGCGGAAGAGTTTATTGCGATTCTGGGGGAGGATCCGGAAGCGGTGTGAGCAGGGTTCGCCTTCGCGATTTGGCTGAGACGCTGGGCCTCTCGGTCATGGCGGTCTCCAAGGCCCTGCGGGACGAACCGGACATCAGCCCGACCACCAAGGAGAGGGTTCGGTTGGAGGCGGAGAAGCGGGGTTACTACCCCAACGAATCGGCGAGAAACCTGAGGGTCAAGCGGAGCGGGCTGGTGGGGTTGATCCTCGCGGATCTGGGTTCCGAGGAGGGCTCCAGCGTGGCGGGCGGGTTCTGCGAAGCCGCCCAGAGGGGTGGGGTGTCGGTCCAAGTGGGTTTGGCGCACAATGCCAAGGAGGAGGCTGAGCAGGTGCGAACCATGTTGGGTCGCGGGGTGGAGGCGATCTTTGTCCTTCCCCGGATCAGCACGGAACATCGTTCCGCCGCCTTTGAAGCGGTGAAAAAGGCGGGTTTGCCCATCCTTTTTTTTAAACGCTATCCCGCGGATGTGGGACCGGGAAGCGGTCGGGCGAGTTGGGTGGTCAGAAACATGAAGGAGGCGGCACGGGTGGTCCTGGATCATCTCCACGACCTGGGCCACCGGCAGGTGGCCTACCTGGGCGGTCACCCGGCGGCGAGAAGCCACGCCGAACATTTGCAGGCCATCGTCGAGGGGGTGGAAGCGAGGGGGATGGGAATCCCGGGTGGGGCCCAGATGGCTGGCCTAAAGCCGGAGGACGGAGAGCGGGAGATGTTGAAAGTCCTTGAAAAGTATGATTTTCCTTCGGCGGTGATTTGTGGAAGCGATGCGGTGGCAGCGGGTGCGGCGCGGGCCATACTGCAATCCGGACGGGAAATCCCGAAAGATATCAGCGTGTCGGGATTGGGGGATGAAGAGCTGTCACGTTATGGCCCGGTGAGCCTGACGACCGTGCGATTCCCATGCCTTGGGCATGCGGGATTCGATCTCTGGAAAAAAGCGCGGGACGGGGAATCGGAAATGAAGCCGGTGGTCCTGCCCGCCGAGTTGGTCGTCCGGGGATCGACGGGGAAAGCCTAGTCCCCAAAACAGATCCCGACTTCCCTGGCTGTGTGGACCAATTGTCCCTTGGGGGGCACGGTACGAATCCGGGCGACCGCCCGGGCAATGGGAACCCCGCCGATCTCGTAATTCTGGTAGCTGACCATGTGACCGAATTTTTTCCTGGCGATCAGTTCGACGGCACCTACCCCGAACCGGGTGCCGAGGATCCGATCGAGGGCGGTGGGGTTGCCACCCCGCTGGAGATGACCAAGGACCACATGACGACTCTCCTGACCGGTCCTTTTTTCCATTTCATGCGCCAGGTAATCGCCAATCCCTCCGAGGCGAACCTCCCCCGGACCCCGTGGAGTGTCCCTGAGGATGGAGATTTTTCCCTTCGCAGGATGGGCGCCCTCCGCCACCACAACCATGGTGGAGGGCAATCCGCAACCAGATCGTTCACGGACAAAATCCGCCACCCTGGAAAGGTGGAAGGGGATTTCGGGGATAAGGATGACATCCGCGCCTCCGGCGAGGCCCCCGTGCAAGGCGATCCATCCCGCATGACGGCCCATGGTCTCCACCACCATGATCCGCTTGTGGGAGCGTGCCGTGGTGTGCAGACGGTCAAGGCTGTCGACCACGCAGGAGACGGCGGAGTCAAAACCGAAGGTTGAGGCGGTGGCGAGGATGTCGTTATCGATGGTTTTGGGAACCCCGACCACGTTGACCCCGATCTCCTGGAGCTGAAGGGAGGTGGAGAGCGAGCCATCCCCGCCGATGCAGACCAGGGCATGAAGACCCAATCCTTGGTAGGTTTCACGCGCCTGCTGGAGAATGGGTCTGGGGATGAGGGCCTTTTTTCCGGTACCGACCTTGGCGACAAAGCGGCCCCGATTGGTGGTGCCCAAGATGGTGCCTCCCAGGTGACTGATTTGGGCGACGGAGACCGCATCGAGACGCTGGTAACGGACAGGGCTGAGCAGACCCTCGTAACCATCGAGAAAACCCAGGACCTCAAACCCGCGGGTGGTGGCTGCGGAGACCACGCCGTGCAGAACCGCGTTTAGTCCAGGGCAATCGCCCCCACTCGTCAGGACCCCAATCCTTTTGCGTTGCACAGACTAACCCTACGGGCATCAACGGGATCAGGGCGATAGATAAGAAGTCGTATTTTTCACTATTTGGGTCTAGTTATAGTCCATGCCATCCAACGATGATTTAAGATTTATGAAAGAGGCCGAGGCGGAGGCCCGAAAGGGCCTGACTGAAGGTGGGATTCCTATCGGCTCAGTCCTGGTCCGCGGAGGAAAGGTCGTTGGCCGCGGCCACAATCAGCGGGTGCAGAAGGGCAGTGCCATCCTCCACGGGGAGATGGACTGCCTGATGAACGCAGGACGACAGAAGAGCTATCGCGATACGGTGATCTATTCGACCCTATGCCCCTGTTACATGTGCTCGGGAACGATCGTGCAGTTCAAAATTCCGCGGGTGGTGGTGGGCGAAGCGGTGAATTTTCCCGGGGCACCGGATTTTCTGAAGTCCCACGGAATCGAGGTTGAAATTCTCAACCAAGCGGAACTGATCCTGATGATGGGGGATTTTATCCGGAACAAGCCGGGGCTTTGGAACGAGGACATTGCGGAGTAAGTCTCAGGGTTAGGCCGATTCCTCTTGCTGCGAGGAGGATGGATGTGAATCAGGATTAAGAGGAAAGGGTGCGGATGGAGGGGAGGGCACGGTAGCGTTGGTCGAGATCCAGGCCGTAGCCGACGACAAATTCATCCTTAATGGAAAAACCGACCCAGCGGGCCTGGACGGGGCGAACCCGTCTCCGTTTTTTGCTGAGGAGGACACAGATCGACACGCTCCTTGCGCCCAGCTTTCGGACGTGGTGGCGGGTACGGTCGAGGGTGAGGCCCGAGTCGAGGATATCGTCGATCAGGAGAATATCCCGGCCCCTGAAATCACCCCGGCAGTGTTTCAGGCCGCGGATTTTTCCGGTGGACCGGGTGCCCTCGTAACTGGAGATATTCCAGAACTCGACCTCGGTATCGGGAGGAAGGTTGCGCAGGAGGTCGACGACAAAAAAGACGCTGCCTTTGAGAAGGGCCACAATGGTCAACGGACGATTCCGGTAAGCCTTGCGGATGGATAATGCTAGCGAGCGTACTCTTTTGCGGATCCGGGATGCGGAGAGATAGGGCTGCCCCGGGGCCCGGCTCACTGTCCCGCGGCGGTTGGGGTCAGGCGTTCGAGCTCTTCAGAGATTTTGGCGGTGAGGGGACCTTCGATTTTCAGGTTGAGCCCTTTTTGCCAGGAGCTTCGGGCGTTTTGTTCCTCCTCCAGTTGGGCAAAGCAGAGGCCTGCATAGTAGTAGATGGCCTGAGAGGTGAGAGCATCAAGACATTCCGGATTTCGGGCCAACTGCTCAACGAGTTTGCGAAAATCATCCCTGGCAATGCTGCGACGGTTGAAAAGCGTGGGCAGATGATAGTTGTTGATTGCCCGGATGAAGCGGACATTGGGATCGTCAGGGCGGATGGTCACGGCACGGTCCATGCAGTCGCGCCCGGCCATGAGGTAACGGAGTTTTCCGGGACCGATAAAAGCGTCGCGACTGGCTAAAGTGTAGGCGCTGCCGAGATAAACAAGGAGGATGCCATTATCCGGTTGTTCCGCGGTGAGTTCCTCCAGCCAAGCGACCAACCGACGGGTGGCGTCCTTGTTGCCCGACTCGGCCAAGGAGTGCATCTCGTAAATTTGATTAAGCAGAGGGTGGGAATAAGCCTCCGAGGTAGGAGTAGAGGCCGACCAACCCAGAAACGGCATTGAAATCGAAAGCACCAAAGCGGGAAATCGTGTTTTTATGGGGGAAGAGCTCCTTAAGGAGATCTAAGAACCTATTTCCTTAGTTGCAAGGAATAAAAGTTGAGACATCCAATATATTGGACTCCAACAGTTTAAAAATGTCTATATGTGGTGTATTTCAGTCGTTACGTCGGCCGGAGAGCAGGGGTAAAAGATGCCATAGCAGGTAGAGAAGAGAGGTGATGAAGGCGGCAACATAGGTCCATGCGGCGGCTTTCAGGACTTTTTCCACGGTGGTCAACTCGGTACCCGGAGAAATGAATTTCATCTTGGGAAGGATCTGGAGGGCCCGGCGTGAGGCGTCAAATTCGACCGGCAGGGTGATTAGGTTGAAGAGCATGATCACACCCCAACCCGCCACCATGATCATAAGATAGGTCTGGGAGTGGAATCCGCCGAATCCCGAAAAGAATCCAAGGAGGGGAAGCCAAGTGACGATCTGGCTGGCGAAAGTCGTGGCTCCTACCGAGGCCATCCTCCACTGGAGCGGGGCGTAGGCAATCTTGTGCTGGATAGCGTGGCCGCATTCGTGGGCGGCCACTCCGAGGGCCGCCGCCGAGTGGCCGTGGAAGTTTTCCGAGGAGAGGACCAGCCGCCTGTGCATGGGGTCGTAATGATCGCCGAGAAGGCCGTCCTGTTCGACGATCTCCACATCGCGGATACCCGCAGCATCCAGTATGCGGGAGGCCGCCTCGGCGCCGGATAAACCGGAGGAGGCCGGAACCTGGCTTCCCCGGGTGTAGGCGATTTTGACCCGGGCCGCGGCCCAGAGGGATAGCGCCATGGTTCCGAAAAAGGTAAGAAGCCAAAGTGCGTTCATAGGTCGCTAGAATAATGAAAGGCGCCAGCCCCGCAAGGGGGCCAGACCGATTTTTCTCAAATCCCTCAAGGGGAGGTATTTATTTGCAGAATTTGGCCAAACGCCGGGCGCCTTCCTCGATTTGGTCAACCGAGGTGGCGTAGGAGAGGCGGACGGTGGAATCGTCCCCGAAGGCCTTTCCTGGGACCACGGCCACGCGTTCCTTTTCGAGAAGTTTTTCGGCGAATTCGGTGGAGTTCATTCCGGTGCGTGAGATGTTGACCAGAATATAGAATGCTCCCTGAGGTTTGACGTAGGAGAGCTTCGGAATGAGTCCGAGAAGGTCGCACATCCGCCGGCGACGTTTGTCGTATTCCGTGACCATATCCTTCACGCAGTCCTGGGGTCCCCGGTAGGCGGCGAGGGCACCTTTCTGGGCGAAGGAGGTGGGATGAGAGGTGGTGTGGCTTTGGATTGAGTCGATGGCCTTGGCCAAACCCACGGGAGCCGCGACGTATCCCAGGCGCCATCCGGTCATGGCATAGGGCTTGCTGAACCCATTCACCGTAAGGGTGAGGTTGTAAACGTCCTTGCTGAAGGAGGCGATGGAGGAGGCTTGGGCCCCGTCATAGACGAGCTTTTCGTAAATTTCATCGGAAAGGATGTAGATCTCCTCATCGAGGGCGACCTCGGCCAAGGCGGCGAGCTCATTTTCGGAGTAGACCGAGCCGGTGGGATTTCCAGGCGAGTTGATGATGACCATCTTGGTCAGCGGACTCATGTATTCGCGGAAAAGTTCAGGGGTGAGCTTATAGCCGTTTTCGGCCTTGGTCGGGACGATGACGGGTTCTCCGCCGGCCACGCGGACCATCTCCGGATAGCTCAGCCAGTAAGGGGCGGGAATGAGAACCTCGTCTCCGGGGTTGATGGTGGCGAGGATAGCGTTAAAGCAGGCGTGCTTGGCTCCGCAGGTGACGATGATTTGGGAGGGCTCATAAGACAGGCTGTTATCCGCCTTCAACTTCTCGGCGATAGCGGAGCGAAGTTCCGGAATGCCGGAGGAGGGGGTGTACTTGGTAAAGCCGGCATCGAGGGATCCCATGGCGGCGGCCTTGATATGTTCCGGGGTGTCAAAATCGGGTTCGCCGGCGCCGAAACCGACCACGTCGAGGCCCTCGGCCTTCATGGTTTTTGCGCGGGCATCGATGGCCAGGGTGGCGGAGGGAGTGAGGAGACGGGTGCGTTCTGCTTGATCGAGGGCCATGGTGTTGATGTTTCCTTTGGGTTGGTTCCTTTTTCTTTCGGTTGGAGCGAAAATGATACTGAAGAGGATGCCCAAGTCGAACCTTTTCCTTTTTCTTATGGAATGACGATTGCCCCCGGATAAAAAAGGGGTTAACTCCGCACCTGATGAGGGCCAAGTGGGCTGCGATTTTTGACTGGGACGGGGTGATCTTGGACAGCTCGAGACATCACGAGCAGAGCTGGGAGCGCCTGGCCCGCGAGGAAGGCAAGGTTCTCCCGGATGGGCATTTCCTGAGGGGTTTTGGCCGGAGAAACGTGGAGATCATGCGCGACCTGTTGGGTTGGTCGGATGATCCGGAGGAGATCCAGCGATTGAGTTTGCGCAAGGAGGAGTTGTACCGGGAAGTGGTGGAGGATTGGGGCATTCAGGCCCTGCCGGGGGTCGCCGTCTGGATGCAACGTCTGCAGCATTCCGGCATCCCCTGCGCGATTGGATCTTCCACGGAACAGAAGAACGTCCAGCTGGGTTTACGTCTTCTGGGGTTGGAGTCCTATTTCCAGACTGCAGTGACTGCCGAGCATGTCCAAAGAGGCAAGCCGGCGCCGGACGTCTTTCTCGAGGCCGCCCGGAGGTTGGAGGCTGATCCGCGGCGGTCGGTGGTGTTTGAGGACGCACCTTCCGGAGTGGAGGCGGCCCGGGCGGCAGGCATGCGGGTTGTGGGCGTGACCACGACCCACCCGGGGGGACACCTTGAGGGTGTGGACCGCGAGGTTGCCCGGCTCGATGATCTGAGTGTCGAGGAGTTGTCCTGCTGGTTCGTTCGCCCCGCTTGATGCGGCGGAATCTGTTCTCTAGAACATGGTGAGAGTGGGAAAAGTGTTTAACTTTGCGGGAGTCGTGGGGGGGATGGTGACCCATTCATGCCGGACGGCAGGCGGGGTCTTCCTTTTGTTGGCGGACACGATCCGGACGATGTTCCGCTACCGGGTGCGTTGGGATCAGCTTCTCGAACAGATGTATTTTATCGGGATCCGATCCCAGGTGGTGGTTTTGACAACCGGTGCCTTCACCGGGGCGGTATTTGCGGCCCAGGTCTGGTTTCAATTCAAGCGATTTGGAATGGAGTCGGCCATCGGCCCGACGGTCTCCATTGCCATGTGCCGGGAACTGGGACCGGTGCTCTGCTCGCTTCTCCTTGCCGGACGGGTCGGGGCAGCGATGGCAGCGGAGTTGAGCTCGATGAAAATCACCGAGCAGGTGGATGCCCTGCGGGCCCTGGGGGTTTATCCGACGGAGTACCTGATTGTTCCCCGTTTTCTCGCCTTGGTTCTTTCCGCCCCGGTTTTGACGGGCATGGCGTTGGTGACGGGAATCGGGGTGGGCTACTTCGTGGCGGTGCAGATCTTCGGGGTGGACGGGGCGTATTACTGGGACAACACGATCAAGTATACCGACCGGAAAGACGTGCTGATCGCACTGATCAAGGCGGTGATCTTCGGGGTAATCATTGCGGCGATTGCCTGTCACAAAGGAATGAACTGCCCGCCGGGAACAGCTGGGGTGGGAAAAACCACCACCGAGGCGGTGGTCAACGCCTCCCTGGCCGTACTGATCACCAATTTTTTCCTCACGGTGCTGCTTAACGCGGTTCTTTATTCCAACTAGGCGTGGCATGCTGGAGCTGATCAACATCCGCAAAAGACTTGGAGGGCAGGAGGTCCTGCGCGGGGTGAACCTCAAGGTGGGCCAGGGGGAGAAGGTGGTGGTCATCGGACGGAGCGGTTGTGGGAAAAGCGTGATGCTAAAGCACATCATGGGACTGCTAAGTCCGGATGACGGCACGGTCATTTTCGAGGGCACGCGGCTCACGGGATTAGGGGAGGAGGCCTGGAATCCCTACCGAAGAAAGATTGGGATGTTGTTCCAGGGGGCGGCTCTTTTCGATTCCCTCTCGGTGTTTGAAAACCTGGCGTTCCCCTTGCGGGAGGAAGGCGAGAAGAATGAGGACGTTTTGCGGGGAAAGGTAGCCGAGGCGCTGAAAATCGTCTCCCTAGGCGGGACGGAGGAAAAAATGCCGGCGGAGTTAAGCGGGGGGATGAAAAAAAGGGCCGCCTTGGCCCGGGCCATTATCCGCCGTCCGGATTTGATGCTGTACGACGAGCCGACCACGGGGCTGGATCCGATCGTGGCGGACAGCATCAACCGACTGATCCTTCATTTGGGCAAGATGTTTGGGATGGCCTCCATCGTGGTGACCCACGACATGACCAGCGCCCGGATGGTCGGGGACCGGATCTCCTACCTGCATGAGGGGAAAATTTACTTTGAGGGAACACCGGAGCAGGTGGACCGTTGCGAGGATCCGCTGGTGCGCGATTTTGTTCGGGGGCATGCTCAAGGGATCGACGTCACCGGATAAATGGAAAGGAACCCATGAAAGAGAATCAACTGGAGGTCAAAGTCGGCTTTTTCGTGCTAGCCGGTCTTCTGGCTATCGCCTCCCTGGTGGTGGCTTTTGGAAAATTCGGAAATTATTTCCGGCAAACCTATCCGATTGTCGTGGAGTTCGACGATGCGAGGGATATTCTGAAAAATTCCAAGGTGCTTTTGCGGGGGGCGCAGATCGGCACGGTGGCGGACACGCCGAGTTACCATGTGGGCCAGAATTTTGTGGAATTGGTTCTCAAAATCGACAACGGCATCGAGTTGCCCAATGGCTCCAAATTCCGCATCGACCAGTACGGCATGCTGGGGGACCGGTTTGTCCGCGTGGTTCCCCCGGAAAAACCGGATGGCACCTTTCTGGCGGCCGGGGCCAGGGTGAAGGGCGAGCAGGAGGCGGGTCTGAACGCGGTGATGGCATCGGCCGGGCCTGCCTTGGATGAGATCCGGTCGGCGGCCAAGCGGGTGGACGAGTTCGCCAAATCCGCCACGGGACTTTTGAACGAGGCACAGCAGGGCAAAGGGCCGCTCTACACCCTGATGAAGGATGAAAAGATGGCCCGCGATATGAAGAACCTGATGGCCAACCTGCGGAAGCACGGCGTGCTTTTTTACAGCGACGATTCCAACAAGGGGGATGAGGAAGACTCTTCGAAAAAGCCCGAGAAAAAATCCGCCCCCAGCGACCGTTCAAGACCGTGAACCGCGACGCGGGGGCCATTCTCCTGGCCGCCGGGCAGGGCCGGAGGTTGGGCCACGATAAATCGATCACCGAAATAGCGGGGAGACCGGTGTTTGCGCATCCCATGGAGGCACTTCTTGCCTCTCCCGAGATCGCCCTCGTGGTTTTGACGGTGAGGAGGGATGTGAAAGAGGAGGCACGAGGGTGGGTGGATGTGAACTTCGCCAAGGATAAACACCGCGTGAAAGTCATCGAGGGCGGCAAGGAAAGGCAGGATTCGGTTTGGCAGGGGTTGGAGGCCCTTGGGGAGTGGATGGAGTGGGCGGTGGTTCATGATGCGGCTAGAGTTCTGACCACCCGTGGGCTGACCGAAAAGGTTCTGGCAGAGGCCCGGCTCCATGGAGCCGCCGCAGCGGCGAGCAAAATGTCCGACACCGTTCGGGCGACGGACGCCTGCGGACGCATTCTCCGTTTGGTGGACCGGGAGGGGTTGTGGAGAATGGAGACGCCGCAAGTGGTTCGCAGTTCGGTTTTGCGGAGGGGGCTGGAGTTGGCCAAAAAGAACCAGACTTTGGTGACGGACTGTCTGGCCGCCGCCGAGTTGGCGGGGGTCAAAGGGGTGCTGGTGGAGTCCGGCGAGCCCAACCTCAAGATCACGGTTCCCGGCGATTGGATGCTTTCCGAGGCTTGGCTCCGGATGCGGAAATAGAAATTAGCGCTGACGGGATTCGAACCCGTGTATGGTCCTTGAAAGGGACCTGTCCTAGGCCTCTAGACGACAGCGCCAAAGAAGGAAAGAAGGTAGCCCACCCAAGGTATTGGCCAAGGCAAAGGTTCGGCGTTTTCATTATATATATCTATATATCATGATAAGCTGATATAAAATTCGACAAAATCGGTCCCTCTGGGTAAGGTGCGCCCATGGATGTGAAGGAAAGGGTACTTAGTCGCCGGCGCCAGCTGGAAAAAGCCTTGGTCGCCCGGATTGTGCTGATGGACGGCGCGATGGGCACGATGGTGCAGCGTCATAAGTTGACGGAAAAGGATTTTCGCGGAGACCGCTTTGCCTCCCATCCGAAGGACCTCAAAGGAAACAACGACCTTCTTTCCATCACCCGACCGGATGTCATCGGCACGATCCACCGGCAGTATCTGGAAGCCGGCGCCGAAATCCTTGAGACCAACACCTTCAATGCGACCTCGATCTCCCAAGCCGATTACGGACTGGAGAGTGCGGTACGGGAGATCAATCTGGCCTCGGCGGCTTTGGCCCGAAAGGTGACAGATGAGTTCCTCAAAGCGAATCCCGGGAAAGAGGCCTGGGTGGCGGGCGCGGTGGGCCCGACCAACCGGACCGCCTCGATGTCTCCCGATGTGAATCGTCCGGAATATCGGGCGGTGACTTTTCATCAGCTTACGGAAGCGTATGAGGAACAGGTTCGGGCCCTGATCGAGGGTGGGGTGGATCTTCTTTTGCCGGAGACGACTTTTGACACGCTGAACCTGAAGGCGGCGCTTTGGGCGATGGAAAATATATTCGACGAGCTGGGTTTCCGACTTCCCGTGATGATTTCCGTCACGATCACCGATGCCTCCGGTCGGACCCTCTCCGGGCAAACCACCGAGGCCTTCTGGCACTCGATCCGCCATGCCAAGCCTCTCAGTGTGGGGATCAACTGCGCCCTAGGGCCGAAAGAGATGCGGCCCTACATGGCGGCCCTTTCAAAAGTGGCGGACTGCTTTGTCAGTTGTTATCCCAACGCGGGATTGCCCAATGCATTCGGCGGATACGACGAGACTCCCGAGCAGATGGCTGAAGTACTGGGGGAGTTCGCCCAAGCGGGCTTCCTCAACGTGGTGGGGGGATGTTGCGGAACCACTCCCGATCATATCGCCGCTATCGGCAAGGCGGTGGCGGGCCGGCCTCCCAGAGTGGCTCGTCCGCCGACCCCAACGACAACTCTGTCCGGTCTAGAGCCATACACTCTCGGGACGGGGGGATCCTTCACCTCGATCGGGGAGCGGACCAACGTGACCGGCTCCCCGAAGTTTGCCGCCTTGATCAAGGACGGCAAATTCGACGAGGCGGTGGCGGTGGCTCGGCAACAGGTCGAGGCGGGGGCCAATATGATCGACATCAATTTCGACGAGGCCCTGTTGGATGGGGAGGCCAGCATGACCCGCTTCCTCAACCTGGTGGCCAGCGAGCCGGAGATTTCGCGCGTACCCTTGGTGTTGGATAGTTCGAAGTGGTCCGTTCTGGAGGCGGGGTTGCAATGCGTCCAAGGCAAGCCGGTGGTTAACTCCATTAGCCTCAAGGAGGGGGAAAAGGTGTTTTTGGAACAGGCCCGCAAAGCCCGGCGCTATGGAGCGGCGGTGATTGTCATGGCCTTCGACGAGGCAGGGCAGGCGGCGGACAAGGAACGGAAGGTGGAAATCTGCCGAAGAGCCTACGGTCTTCTGACTGAGAAGGCGGGGTTTTCACCGGAGGACATCATCTTCGACGTCAACGTGCTGACGGTGGCAACGGGGATCGAGGAACACAACAACTACGCCGTGGAGTTCATCGAGGCGGTCCGAGAGATCAAAAAGACCCTCCCGGGATGCAAGACCAGCGGGGGGGTAAGCAACATCTCCTTCTCTTTCCGGGGAAACAACCCTGTGAGGGAGGCGATGCACTCCTGCTTTCTTTACCATGCGATCCAGGCCGGTTTGGACATGGCGATCGTCAATGCCGGTCAGTTGGCGGTGTATGAGGAGATCCCGGGCGAGCTGAAGGAGAGGGTGGAGGACGTCCTGCTGAACCGCCGATCCGATGCGACGGAGCGGATGTTGGAGTTTGCCGAGACGGTTAAAGCAGGGGGCAAGGCTGTAGCCAGGGATGAAGCCTGGAGAAAGGGTACGGTGGAGGAGCGGCTCCTGCATGCCTTACTCAAGGGAATCACGGACCACATCGACCAGGACACGGAGGAGGCCCGGGTGAAATATGGCCGTCCATTGGAGGTGATCGAGGGGCCTTTGATGGGCGGCATGCGCAAAGTGGGGGATCTTTTTGGAGAGGGAAAAATGTTTTTACCCCAAGTGGTGAAAAGTGCCCGGGTGATGAAAAAAGCGGTGGCTTATTTGACTCCCTTTATGGAGAAGGAAAAGGCGGCCGCGGGGAAAAGCACACAGGCCGGCAGGATCCTGATGGCCACGGTCAAGGGGGACGTGCACGATATCGGGAAAAATATCGTGGGGGTGGTTTTGGCGTGCAACGGGTACGAGGTGATCGATCTTGGAGTCATGGTTCCCTGTGAAAAAATTCTCGCTGAGGCCAAGACTCAGGGGGTGGAGGTGATCGGATTGAGCGGTCTGATCACGCCCTCGCTCGATGAGATGGTGACGGTGGCCTCCGAAATGGAGAGGGAGGGAATGAACGTGCCCCTGCTCATCGGGGGTGCGACCACCAGTGCAGCCCATACCGCAGTGAGGATTGCGCCCGCTTACAGCGGGCCGGTGGTCCATGTGATTGACGCTTCCCGGGTGGTTGGGGTGGCTCAACAGCTTCTCTCACCCGAAAAAAGGACTGCCTACTTGGGGCAGGTGCGTAAGGAGCAGGAAAAACAACGGGTTGAATTTTCCACTCGGCAGTCCGGCCAAAAGCTTCTACCCATCGGGGAGGCGCGGAAGAATGCGGCCCGGTTCGACTGGTCGGAGAACCCCGCCCGCCCGGATTTTTTGGGATTGAAGGTGTTTCCGGACTATCCCTTAATAGAGTTGGTCGATTTCATCGATTGGTCCCCGTTTTTTCATGCCTGGGAGTTGCGGGGGCGGTATCCGAAAATATTCGATGACCCCGTGGTGGGCTCGGAAGCACGGAAGCTTTTTGCCGACGCCCAAGCGTTGCTCCAGCAGATTCTCGCTGGGAGAAGGATCCAGGCGAGGGGGGTGATGGCCTTTTTCCCGGCCCAATCCGAAGGCGACGACATCCTGCTTTACGAAAATGAGGAGAGAAAAAAAATCAAGGCCAAGGTCCACGGCCTACGCCAGCAGGCATACCGAACGGACGGGCAACCCAACCGTTGTCTGGCTGACTTCATTGCCCCGCTCAGTTCCGGCAGAAAAGATTACCTGGGTGCTTTTGCCGTAACGACAGGCCATGGGGTGGAAGAGTGGGCCAAGGACCTGGAAAAAAAGAATGACGACTATCAGGCCATTCTTCTGAAAGCCCTGGCCGACCGTTTGGCGGAGGCCTTTGCGGAAAAGATGCATCAGTTAGCCCGACAATCCTGGGGTTTTGGCAGGACGGAAAGATTGACGACGGAAGATCTGATTGCCGAGAAGTACCGTGGGATTCGTCCTGCGGCGGGCTATCCGGCATGTCCGGATCACACCGAAAAGCGGGGGTTGATGGCTCTTTTGCAGGCGGAAGAGAAAACCGGAATCCGTCTTACCGAAAACTGTGCGATGACGCCCGCCAGTTCGGTCAGTGGATTGTATTTTAGTCACCCTCAGGCACGGTATTTTGCTGTGGGATCCATTCAAAAGGATCAGGTGGAGGATTATGCAAAGAGAAAAGGCATGTCGGTAGAGGAGGTTGAAAAGTGGCTCCAGCCGAATTTGGGTTATGCGCTTTGACAGGACTTATTTTGCTCTCTTTCGTATTCCATTGACCGATAAGTGGGGCGGTTTAAATTCATGTTCATGACTCTTCGCGTTTTACAAATATTGTTGGTCGCCATCGGGCTGCTTGTCCCGAAGGGGATGGCTCAGGAGAAAAAAGAAAAAGAAAATTTCATTTTTGGCAAAATGCAGGACCTTGACATCTCTTTGACTGCCGTGCCGGACTCCGTCGGATCAGGGGGGAAACCGACCGTGATGTTGGCGGACAGCAAGGCATCGCAGGATGCACGCTGGTTGCGCATTGACGTCCCCTTTCAAACTAAAAAGAAAATCACCCCAGAGTTGAAGTTTAAGTTCTACCTGGAGGGATACGAGGTCATAGAGTCCGAGGATGGTGGAAAAGGCTCGGAAAAACTTGTAATTCTCACCGGGGAGGCGATCTACCGGGATATCCCTAAAGGCGAAAAACATTTCGCGGGAATATTCCTTCCGCCCGCATCCATGGGGCGTTTTAGTGGAACCAAAGCCAACGGAGAAATGGATTGGAGTGAAAAAAAACTCAATCTTCGCGTCGAGGTAACGGAGGGTGGAGTTCCCTGCGAAAGCGTTTTTGATTTAATGGCGGAGAGGGAAAAGGGGCCCAGCGGTCGTGGGGGAAAGAAGGACCCTGATTGGTTCAAGGGGGCCGATGCTCAAGAAGTTTCGGGGGTGCTCCTGCCCGTTCAAGACACCCCTTTTTGGCCCAAAGATTTCAAACGGTATCCGCAGCCCAAGAAAACCTGATTCGATAATAATTCCGGACCGATGGCATCATTTCCCCGCCGGGTTATCCTTGATATCGGAGCAAGCGTTATCCGGATCGGGGAGGTTCTATCTGACCGAAAGGGAGGTATCATTCTAAGACAATTAAAAAGCCTGGAACTGGGAATTGACCCGACCAAGCCCACAGAAATCTTTCCCGCCGTTTTGCAACATCTAGACGCCTTGTTTAAATCCTCCGGCATCAAACCGGGTTTGGCCACCCTTTGTTTGGGAGGACCCTCTGTTTTTTCACGTGTGATCAAAGTTCCTCAGACGGATCCCACTCAGGTCAAGCAAATGGTGGGTTACGAGGCACAGCAAGCCATTCCGGCAATTGAGGAGGCTTGTTGGGACTTTCAGCTTTTTCCGGCGGGGAGCGGCAACGAGTTGGAGGCCATGATTCTGGCTATCAAGAAAGATTCAGTGGAGGAGATGATGGTCGCCGCCACCAAAGCCGGACTTTTGGTGGACTGTGTTGAGTTGGCGCCCGCTGCGATCATCAATGCCTTTCGTTATAATTATCCGGAAAATCAGGCTTCCACATTGATTTTGGAGATAGGAGCTCGCGCCACCAATATTGTTCTGGTCGAGGGAAGCAAAATTTTCTGCCGCATTGTCCCTTTGGGTGGGGCCACCGTGACGCAATCGATTGCCACCGACCTGCAGGAGTCATTCGTTGGCGCGGAGACGCTCAAGAAGGCTAAGGGTTTTGTGCATCCTGGCGGTTCTTATGAAGATCCTCCCGATGAAAACGCCGGGCGCATTTGCAAGCTGGCGAGAGGCGTGATTACAAGGCTTCACAATGAAGTGGAACGTTCGATCACCTTTTTTCGCAGTCAACAGGGCGGAAGTCGACCCACTCAACTTCTTTTGGCAGGGGGGGGCGCCGAGTTGGTTTTGATGGATTTTTTCTTCAGGGAGAAACTTAAAATACCCGTCTCCTATTTCCAGTCATTTCGAAGAATGAGCGTGGAAGGTTTGGCCAAGGGGGAGATTCAAAAAAACGCACCTTCTTGGACCTGTTTTGTTGGGACGGCCCTGCGCTCATTGCCTGATACACCCTGCCGTTTCAGTGTCATGGACCAACTGAAGAACCAAAGTGCAGCAAAGGCGAAAGACAGACCGGCGATGCTGACGGTCTATCTGGCAGCGGCCGTGCTTCTTTCCCTTCCAGGGGTGCATGGATTTTGGCAGGCTTCAAAAACTGATTCTGTTATCACCAGCCAAAATGAGGAGGTCGAGCAGGCTGAGTCCTTGGCACTGCAGATGCAGTCGGAACAAAAAAAGGTGGCGGAGCAAATCGTTGAACTTAGCGCGGCACAAGAACTGGAGGAAGAGCGGTTGCGCTGGCCGAAGCTTTTGGATGAACTAGCAAAAAAAAGCAAGCCTGGGATGTGGATCACAAAACTCTCGACCTTTTCCGGTTCGGTGGAATCAACGGATTCCGCATCCAAACGAAAAGGTGGTGTCAGCGAGCTTAGTACACCTGCGAAAATCGAGATCTCAGGACTTTTCGAGACAAAATCCGAAGAGGCTGACGCCCAGGTGATCGATCATTTTGTCAAATCCCTTCAAGAGGGCGGCCTCCTGCGGAAAATTGAGACGATCGAGCGGGAAACTCCCGAGCGCTCTGCCGACGGCATTGCGGAACAGGTTGCTTTAAGATTCACCTTGCGCGCCGAATGGGTTTCGGAGCCAACCGTGAGCTCTAAGTCCGGCCCAGGGTCCAAGCCAAAATGAAGCCGGTCATCACAACCCGTGAGATCAGGCTGATTGGGGTCGGCGCGGGGCTTCTCCTGTTCGTTTCAGCCGTGAATTGGTGGGGAATCAGTCATTTTAATGATATTTCCGACAAGGCGCAGCAACTTACGGAGCGCAAAGGTAAGACCGGGGTGGCGGAATTATTAAGCCGCACCGGCGGCGTTGCGGAGGGTAAAAAAGACCTCAAGCAAGTTGAGGAGCTATCAGCTCTTGTCTCCAAAAGAGCAGATACCATTTTGGGGCCATGGCAAAAAGCCAGCATTGAGGCCGCCGGCCTCGGCAAGGACTGGGCCAACGATCCGAACAAGTGGAAGGATCTTTTGGTCAAATACACCGATGAAGTATTGAAGAAGTCAGGCAAGGGAGGGGATAAAAAACGCGTCATCTTGCCCTCGGGTTTTTATCTCGGGCTCGAAGATTACAAGCAAAGGAGCCCAAGGGAGGAGCAAGTGCCAAGCTTGGCGGTTCAGCTATCGGTCAGCAAAAAATTGGTCGAACTCCTTTTTCAGGCAAAGGAGGATTCCCGTGAAGGCTATCCGACAAGTTGCACTCTCCTGAGTCTGAAGGGGCCGTCCGCCGAAACCGGGGAGGGTGAGGGAGATTTAAAAACAAAGGAAAAAACAACAAACAAAAAAAATTCTTCCAGAGGCCGTTATGTCCTCGAATTCGAAAGCTCGCCGGAAGTCTTTTATAACTTTGTTCATGCTGTCACCAGAGATGATTATTTCCTTGTGCCCGTGAGCATGGTTGTTGAAAACGAAAAACTGAGTTTTCCGAAGAGAAGTGAGTTGGCGAGCCAGTTTGCCTCATCCGCGACCAACAGTACTCCATCGCCTGAAATTGAGAAAGGGGGTCGCTTGTCCGCCAATCCACCTTTGTTGCTTGTGCTGGCAGGAAAAGAGAGGGTTCGGGTTCAGATGATTCTGGACTATATCCAATGGAAATCCTCTTCGCTTGAAAAACCTGTCAAGAAGGATGGGAAGCCATGAAGGGAATATCGAGTTGGGTTTTGTCGGCAGCCGTTGCGTTGGTTCTGGTGGGAATATCCAGTGTGGTTTTGGGTGTTTTTCTTTTTGGGACCTGGATGCCAACAGGAAGTTCCGCCGGAGGTGCCCAAGGCCAAATTGCTGAGTTGAGGAAGAAATCCGAGCAATTGACCAAACATTTGCAAGAGACTGTAAGCCAAGGGGCGGATAGGAGTCAGAGGACTTTTGATCACCGGATTTTTGTTTCCCGCACACTGCTTTTTCTGCCCCAGCAGAAGGAGCAGGTTCAGCCGATGCAGGATGATCTCGTCACCTCGGACGGAATCAAGGTTGGATGGAAAATCAAGCATGGGTTGGATTTGGAGGACTCCGGGGTCGCCGACCAGGATGATGACAGTGACGGCTTCAGCAACAAAGAGGAGTACGACAAAGGAACAGATCCCGCCGACCCTGCCAGTAGTCCATCCCGATGGGTGAAATTGAGAATTGTCTCGGTTGATCCTGAGAAAATCACAGTCAGTTTCACCGGAAAAAGCGATGACCGTTTCACTTTGCGCTTCACGGGATACGGGAGGCGAAAAGAATCCCAGGTGGTGGTTGGGGATCATCTCTGGCTAGCCGTCTCGGGCAAGGCAGTCGAGGTTGTTACCAGCGAGGTCCAGGCGAAGACCCTTCTGGAATCCAAAGCGTACCCGCATTTGATTCCCTTCAACATCAAGGGTTACAAGGCGGATCGCGGCAAGCGAATGAACGAAAAAACCAAAACGGAAACCGATTATGATGATTCTTACCTTGAGGTGGAAAGGACCGATGGAGTGCCTGGGTTATCCAAGGTGCTCATTGAAGAAGTTGGCTACAAGTATGAAAAAGGTGTGGAACGAGGTGTGCAATGGCCTGTCGGAGATATTCGATTGATTTCCCTGGTCCCCGGCGAAGGTGAAATGGGTCCATATCGAATCGGGCAATCCTTTGCTTACGCTGGCAAAGAGTTTGTCCTGCTGGGTGCCTCTCCGGAAAAAGTGACTTTGCAAATGCGCCCGGAGGGCGAGGAAGTCCTGATTCGCCCCAAAACTCCCTAATCATTCGCAAGTTTTTCACCTGGCAGACTAACCCTCATTGACCCCGAGGGGTCGTCACCGAGAATGCTTGAAATACGTGAAACGCTTCCTCTTTCTTTTGACTTTGGTCGGCGGGAACTTGCTTTACTCTGAATCCTCGAATTCCGAGGTCGGAACAGGATCGACGAATCCTCCTGCAACCTTTTCCACCACCTCCGAGCAGATCATGCAACGGGAAATCGACCGGCGAAGAGAGTCCGCATTTCGTTGGAACGAAATACTAGATTTGGGAGAAAAACTTTACGATGTTGGCGAATGGAAGCATGCGGAAGCCAAGTATCGTTTAGTGATGGCAGAAACGGATGGACAATCATTCAGTTCTGGCTTTTATCAGCGGGCAAGAGTAGGCGCATCGAAGTGCCTGACGGCGGAGGCCATTACAAAAAGCGAGGCAGGAAATACGAAAGATGCCGCCATACTAATCAAGCAGGCGTTGGATTTAGATCCAGCCAACCAAGCCCTTGGTCGTCAGGCAACCTCCATGCTGGAGGAGGCGAATGTCAATGACCCTAGTTTTGGCTTAAATTCAGCTGTTACCGAAGATCTTAAAGCCAAGACAGAAAACATCAGAAAACTGCTCTCTTTATCAGATCAACTTTCGGAAACAGGGCA
>RHAF01000071.1 GCA_010028775.1 Verrucomicrobiota bacterium
TTCCAGAAATCCGGCGTGGTCGCTTCCGGTCGGCCGTTTGTCCGCCGTTACACCGGAGGCGGTCTGGTTGAACACGGCAACGATCTCACCTACACCTTGGTTTTGCCCTCCGACCATCCCCTGAGCACCGCCGGCACTCTTCCCTCCTACCGCTCGATTCACCAGGCGGTGGCCCTGGCACTGAAGGAATGCGGGATCGTGTGCCAGCTGGCCACCGCCCAGCCAAAAAAAGACGATCCGTCCTGTTTTCTTAAACCGGTGCCGGCGGACGTGCTGGATGCTGTCGGAAACAAGCTGGCCGGTGCCGCCCAGCGCCGGACCAGACAGGGCTGCCTTCACCAGGGAAGCATCCTCTTGCCTGGAAAAATTCCCTCCACTTTGAAAGCCGCCCTCGTCAGGCACCTGGAATCCTGTCTCAACGCCACACTTTCCGAATGCCCTCTTTTTGATGCGGAAAAAAGAATGTCGGACGATCTGGAAACCGGCCGTTACTCGGCGAGGGATTGGAACTTCAGCCGCTAGCGGTTGCTCGTCTTCTTTTTTCCGAATCCCCAGATCATCGCCGCGATCACGGTCAGCACCGCAACCAAGAGGACGGCGTTCCCGTTCCCCACCCACTCCTTGGCTTGGGCGACGGCCTCGGCAGAACGGGAAAACCTTTTTCCCGCCACCGCGCTCAACCAGATCCAAAGGGGAGCGTACACCAGCGCCCCCAGGGCGTTGAGCCCGATGAATCTCTTCAGATCCATCCGATGCCGCCCCGCAAAGAAAAAAACCCCAAATCGCACCGCCGGGATGAATCGCCCGAGAAAGACCGTTTTCATCCCATGCCTCTCAAACAGGTGCTCGATCCTTTTCTGCCTGGCCTCGGAAAAAACCACCGACCCCAGTCGCGTCTGTAAAAACCATTTCCCTCCCCTCCATCCAAGAAAATAGACCCAAAGATCCCCGGAAAGGATTCCCGCGAGGCACGCCATGCAGGTCAGGGCAAAAGAGGAGGTTCCCCACCCCACGGAAAGTCCGCTGGCGACGAGCAGGGGTTCCTCGGGAATCGGCACCCCCATAGCCGAGACAAAAAGGATACCAAACATCGCCAGGTACTGGTACTGCACCACCGCTTCGATCAAAAAATCAATATTCATACCGTCGCTTTCCACGGGTGGTTTGCATTGAAGTGACCCCTTTTTCCACTAGAAAAGATACTTCTTTTCACCATGTACCTGAATATCGGTCTGGCCTCCAAGGCCTTATTCCATTCCTACCTTGGGCAACCCTTCCGCCTAAGGCGCTGGGTGATCGTCGCCGCCTTCATGCTGCTTCTCACCAGTTTTTGGATGGTGGTAGCCATCGGTCGGGCCTTGGATCATTTGCTCTTCCCCGGTTTCAAGCGCCAGGTGATCCACCAACCCGTCTTTATCATCGCCCCGCCACGTAGCGGCACCACCTTTTTGCAGAAATTGCTCGCCCGGAACCGCGAAATCTTCGCCCCAGTCCTGATGTATCAAACCATCTTCCCCAGCATCACCCTACAGAAAATCATCCAAGGGATTGCCGGTCTCAGCCAAAAAAAGGACGGTTTGCTTGGCGGCCTCATCGGCTGGGTGGAACGGCATTTTTTTGGCGGTTGGGACAACATGCACAAAATGCGCTTCAACCAACCGGAGGAAGACGACGGATTCTTTGTCTACACCTTCGTCACGGAAGCCATCTATCTCCTCTTTCCCTATGTCCGGCTACTCTGGGGTGCCGGGTTTGCCGATGACCTGCCCCTACCCCAACGGCGCAGGGTCATGCGCTACTACCGCTCCTGCCTCCAGCGCCATCTCTATCTCAACGGCCCGAAAAAGACCCTGCTCTCCAAAGCCACCCAGCTCTCCGGGTCGGTGGCCAGCCTTCGCGAGGAGTTTCCCGACGCCCGGATCGTCAACATCCTCCGCAATCCGGCCGAATCCATCGCCTCCCACGTCAGCGTTTTTTATCCCGTCTGGAAATGGGTCAATCCGGAAATCACCAAAAAAAGCCGCGAGTCCTTTGAGTACGCCGAGCTGGCCACCGCCTGGTTCCGCCATCTCGAGATGAAGGACGACCGAGCCGATCCCCGCCGCTATTACCGGATTCTCTACCGTGACTTGGTCTCGAAAACCGGCGCCACCGTTCGCTCCATTTACCGTCATTTCAAAATTCCGCTCAGCCCCGCCGCCGTGCGCCAGATCGCCCAGGCCGCCCGCCAGTCCCTCGATTATAAAAGCACCCACAAATACTCCCTCCGGGAATTCGGACTGTCGGCCGACTGGCTTCGCCACGAACTCGGACCCATGATGAAGAAACATGGCTTCTCCATCACCCCGCGCCGATCCGCAGGAAACAGGAACCGATGACACGGTTTGCCATCGCCAATCTTTCCTCCCCCACTAAATTTCCGTCATGATTTCCCCGACGCTTCTTTTCGCCGTGCTTGTGGGCTTGGCCGGACAAATCGTGGACGGCACCCTGGGCATGGCCTACGGGGTCACCTGCTCCACCTTTCTCCTCGCGCTTGGCATCGCCCCGGCCCTCATCAGTTACAGCGTGAAGATCTCGGAAATTTTCACCACGGGGGTCAGCGGGGTGAGCCATATCTTTCATGAAAACGTCAACAAGGCTCTTTGCCTCGAACTGGCCATTCCCGGAGTGATCGGGGGCGTGACCGGGGCCTACCTCCTTTCCAATTTCGACGGATCAAAGTTCAAACCCTGGATCAGCGCCTACCTTCTGGTCATGGGCGGTTACATTTTCTGGCGATCCAATCACAAGCCGGTATCGGTTAAACCCGATGCCACCCACGCCATTCCGCTGGCCCTGACCGGCGGCTTCCTAGATGCCGTGGGAGGCGGAGGTTGGGGCCCGGTGGTCACCTCCACCCTTCTGGCCAAGGGCCATCCCCCGCGTTACGTCATCGGCTCGGTCAACATGGCCGAGTTTTTCGTCACCCTCAGCCAGGCGCTCACCTTCTTCTTTTTTCTCAAACTGGAAAACCTTCCGATTATCGTGGGTTTGATTTTGGGAGGGGTCATCGCCGCCCCCTTTGCCGCAAAGCTTTGCCGGATCCTGCCTGCGAAAACCATGATGCGTCTGGTGGGTGGATTGCTCATCCTCGTCAGCGCCCGCACCCTCCTCCTGGCCCTCAAGGTGATCTAGTTCCGTTTTTTCGTTCCAGCCTCGGCCGAGCGGGGATCAAACTTCTGGGCGATCGGCACCCTTCGCCCTACTCCGAACGCTTTGGTCGTCACCTTCAACCCCGGCGCCGCCTGTCTCCGCTTATATTCCGAGAGATCGATTTTTCTGACGATTTCCTGGGCCACTTTTTTTCCGATCCCCTTTTTCACCATGGCCTCCATTGAGCCCTCGTGGACAACGTAGCTTTCCAGGATCCGGTCCAACTCCTCGTAGGACGGCAGGCTGTCTTGGTCCCTCTGGTCCGGACGCAACTCCGCGCTGGGCGCCTTTTCAATCGAATCCTGGGGGATGATTTCCCGCTTCCGGTTCACCCAACGCGAAATCCGGTAGACCATCGTCTTGGGAACGTCGGCGATCACGGCCAGCGCACCGCACATGTCCCCGTAAAGGGTACAGTAACCCACCGCCAACTCGCTCTTGTTGCCCGTGGTCAGCAGAAGCCGCCCGGTATCGTTGGAGATCGCCATCAGCATCACTCCGCGGATCCTTGATTGCAGGTTCTCCTCCGTCAGTCCGCCCTGCCTGCCTCCCCGAACCGGCGCGAGGGAACGGAGCATCGAGGCAAACGAATCTTCAATCGGGATTTTCGCAAAGCGGATGCCCAGGTTTTTCGCCAGGGCCTCCGCATCCGCCACGCTTCCCGTGCTGGAGAACCGGCTGGGCAGGGCCACGCCCATAACCCGGTCCGGACCCAGCGCCTCGGCGGCAATCACCGCGGTCAGTGCACTGTCGATTCCCCCGCTCAGCCCCAGCACCACCTCGCGGAAGCCGCACTTCTCCAGATAGTCCCGGGTTCCCAGGACCAAGGCGCGATAGACCTGCTCCTCGTCCCCCGACCATCGCGGCTTTTCCTCCCGCCCCTCGAGGTCCACCACCTGGACATCCTCCGCAAAAGCGGCACACCTTCCCAGGAAACCGCCCCGTGGACCCACCGCCATACTATCCCCGTCAAAAACCAGTTCGTCGTTTCCACCCACTAAATTGACCTGGACCACCGGTATCTTCTCCCGCTTGGCTACTTCGGCCAGCAATCGGTGCCGCACTTTTTCTTTTCCCATGCTCCAGGGGGAGGCGGAGAGGTTGAGTAGCAAATCGATTCCCTTCCCGGCCAGTTCCCGAACCGGGTCACGACGGTAACGACGCTCCGGCCAAAGATCCTCGTCGTTCCAGATATCCTCGCAGATCGTTACCCCGACTTTCCGTCCCCCGATCCTCATCGGAAGATTCGTGCTCCCCGGCTCAAAATACCGGTCCTCGTCAAAAACATCGTAGGTCGGGAGCAGGCACTTCCTCGCCACCACTTTTTTCTTCCCCTGATGAAGAAAAAAGGCCGCGTTGTGAAGGGAACGTCCGTCCCTTTTTTTGGTTTTCTCAATCCCCCCTAGAATCAAAGGGACCTTGCCGATCCGCCGGGCCAAATCCAGCAAAGCGCGGTCATGCGCATCGACAAAATCCCCGCGATTCAACAAATCCCGGGGAGGGTAACCGCACAAACCCAGTTCCGGAGCCACGCAAAGCTCCGCCCCACCCCTCACCGCCTTCTCATGGGCGAGGCGGACTTTTTCGGCATTTCCCGAAAAATCCCCGATGGTGAAGTTAAGTTGCAGGATTCCTATTTTCATGAAATGCTCACCATCAACGCTTTGTATTAATTTTTTGGTTTTCGGGTTCCGTTGACAACTCCTGCTGGATTTGTAGCCTTTGACCTTCCCATATGCCAGTTCCAGTTAGTCAGGCTTGGACGGTCGCTTCTTATGTTCTCGGGCAGAAACTGCGCGGAAACAAGAGGTACCCGCTCGTCCTCATGCTCGAGCCCCTTTTCCGTTGCAATCTCGCCTGCGCCGGATGTGGCAAAATCCAGTATCCCGACCACATCCTCAACAAGCGCCTGACCCCTGAACAGTGCTGGGCCGCCGCCGACGAGTGCGGGGCCCCCATGGTCTCCATCCCCGGGGGCGAACCCCTTATCCATCCGGAGATCGACAAAATCGTCGAGGGCCTCGTGGCCCGAAAAAAATACATTTATCTCTGCACCAATGCCCTCCTGCTCAAGCGGAAGATCGACCTCTTCAAGCCGGCCAAATTCCTCACCTTCAGCGTCCATATGGACGGGCTGGAGCCCGAGCACGACGCTGCCGTTTGCCGGGACGGCACCTACAACACTGCTGTCGAGGCCATCAAGGAGGCGGTCAAACGCGGCTTCCGCGTGACCACCAACACGACCCTCTTCGAGGGCACCAACCCCGACCGGGTCCGTCTCTTTTTTGACGAGATGATGAAGCTCGGCGTCGAGGGCATGATGCTCTCCCCGGGTTACAGCTACCAAAAGGCCCCCGATCAGGAACACTTCCTCGGCCGCGAGCGGACCAAAAAACTCTTTCACCAGATTCTCGCCAACCGCAAGAAGTCATGGAAATTCAACCTCTCACCCAACTTCCTCGAATTCCTCCAGGGCAACGTAGATTACGAGTGCACGCCCTGGGGCAATCCCACCTACAACATCTTCGGCTGGCAAAAACCCTGTTATCTCCTCCAGGAGGGTTATGTTCCCACCTTCAAACAGCTGATTGAGGAAACCGAGTGGGACAAGTACGGCCACAAGAGCGGCAACGAAAAATGCCGCGACTGCATGGTGCACTGCGGGTATGAGCCCAGCTCGGTGGACGACACCTTCGGTTCGGTCGCCGGCTTCGCCCGCACCGTTAAGTCCGCCATCGCCTACGGAACCTGATTCCCCCGTCAGGCCTCTTCACCATGCCCCAAGCCGACAAGCACGACCTCCCAACCCACAAACCGGGCTCCATCGAGGGCACCACTCTCGACTGCTCCGACGCGCGCTCCCGCCGGGACGCCCTCCAGACCGCCTTTGACTACCGGGGTGATGTCACCCTCGAGCTTTCCGGGGGCGAACAGGCGGTGGGCTTTGTCTTCCGCTACGACGAAAAACCCGGCCAGGTACATCTCTTTGTCAGCCAGGGCAAGGACTCCGCTCCGCAAACCCTCCCCGCGGACCGCGTGACCCGCGTGCGCTTCACCGGCGAGGACACCGCTTTTGGAAAATCCTGGGACGATTGGACCGCCAAGGCAGAAAAAGAACGTCTCAAGGAGGCCGAGCGCCTAGCCCGCGAGTCTGCTGCCCGCGGC
>RHAF01000072.1 GCA_010028775.1 Verrucomicrobiota bacterium
AGAGACCAAGATTAAAGATGAAGATGAAGAGGGGGATCTGGGCGACTAGACTGGTTAGGTGAGTCAAAAAGCAAACGCCTTGGCGGGGGAGGTGAGTCCCTATCTCCTGCAGCATGCCCATAACCCGGTCGATTGGATGCCGTGGGGGGAGGCGGTTTGGAGAAAGGCCAAAGAGGATAACAAGCCGGTGTTCTTGAGTATCGGGTATTCCACCTGCCACTGGTGCCATGTGATGGAGAGGGAGTCGTTTGAGAGTGAAGCGGTGGCGGAGATGCTGAACCGCGATTTTGTTCCAGTGAAAGTGGACCGGGAAGAGCGGCCTGATGTGGACCGGGTTTATATGACCGCGGTGCAGGCGATGACCGGCCAGGGGGGATGGCCGCTTTCCGTCTGGGTGACGCCGGATGGAAAACCTTTTTACGGGGGAACGTATTTTCCGCCGACGGGTGGGCATGGACGGCCGGGTTTTCTCGATGCCCTGCGGCAGATTTCGGCGGCTTGGAGGGAGCGAAGGGAGGAAGTGGGGGCGTGGGCGGAGGAACTGGCGGCAAGAATCCGCCAGTTGGGAGAGGGTTCGGCAAGAGGAACCCTTGGGAACACGGAAACAATCCTGGCGGAAGGAACAGATGCCCTAGCGATGGAGTATGACCGCAAGCACGGGGGGTTCGGTGGAGCGCCGAAGTTTCCCAGACCGAGCCAACCGCTTTTTCTTCTGCGAAGGTCCACAGCCAAAGGGGGAGAGAGACTCCTCGAAATGGTCCGTCATACGGGCCGGGCGATGCGGGCGGGCGGAATCTACGACCAGATCGGGGACGGGTTCCACCGCTATGCGGTGGATGGGGCGTGGGCGGTTCCGCACTTTGAAAAGATGCTTTATGACAACGGGCAGCTAATGGGTTTTTACGCCGAACTGGCGGCGGCCACGGGAGAGCGATGGGCCCGGGAGGTGGTGGAGGGAATCGACCGCTATCTTCAGCGGGATTTGGCGCTGCCGGGCGGAGGTTTGGCATCCGCCGAGGATGCGGACAGCGAGGGAGTGGAGGGCAAATTCTATGTCTGGACCCGGGGGGAAGTCAGGAAAACAGCCTCCAACGAGGAGTTTCGGCTGGCAGAAGGGATCTGGGGGGTAACCGAGGAGGGAAACTTCATGGACCCGCACCATCCGGCACGGGGATGGAACGTGTTGGCCCGAAAACGATGGGCCCAGGGTGAGGAGGCAGGCCTGTTGGAAAGCTTGCGGGCCAAGCTGGAGAAAAAGAGGGGGGAAAGAGTCCGTCCGGGCAAGGACGACAAGGTGTTGACCTCGTGGAATGCCTTGGCGATTTCGGGCTATGCGCGGGCTGCCCGTTGGGGAGGGAAACGGTGCGATGCGGACAGGGCGGTGGAAATTCTGGGTTTTCTGGAGGGAAACCTTATGCGCGGGGACGGAACCCCGTCCCACCGGTGGAGAGATGGTCAAAGGGACGATCTGCATCTTCTGGAGGATTATGCCGGGTTGCTGCAGGCCTTGGTCGACCTGCAGCAGGCGACGCTCGAACCGGCGTATCTGATCCGGGCGGAGGGGTTGGCCGAAAAAATGCTGGAAAGGTTTGGGGATCCCCAAGGTGGGGGATTGTGGTCGGGCACGGATACCTCGCTGATTGCCCGAATGAAGGATGATTATGACGGTGCGGAGCCGAGCGGGAACGCGACGGCGGCCCTGGCGCTGATAGAGTTGGGTCGTTTGACCGATCAGCCACGCTGGAGCGAGGAGGCGGCGAAAATTCTTGATTGGCTGGGGGAGCGAATGAAAAGACTACCCCAAGCCGTGCCCCATGCCCTGATCGCCCTGCAGAGGTTCAGCGAGCCCCACGGCAGGCTTATTCTGGCCGGGGAGGGTTGGGAGAAGCTTCAGGTGGCCGCCGGTCAAGTTTACCGTCCAGACCTGCTGATCACGAGGGCGACGAAAGAACATCCCAGCGAATTCGTCCGGCGACTCGCGGACGCAAAAAAGGCAACGGCCTACCTATGTGAGGGACAGAGCTGCCAGTTGCCCTTGAGGGAGGAACGCGAACTGATCCAAAAACTCCGGGTGAAATCGAGGGAGGTTGGTCCCTAGTGGGCGGTGCGAAAACCAATGCGTGGATCGCCGTGATCCGAGGGTAGCCGGCGGATGGCGTTCGAGTTGGCCACGGCGACCTGATCGAGGTAATTCCCCCCGATAAAGGGAGGAGAGGCGTTGTCGGATTTATTAACCTCGGTGGAGTTGATCCACTCGCTGAGGTTGCCCCCCAGATCGAAATGCCCGAAGGGGCCCACATCACGGGGATTGGATTCGGCGGGCAGAACCCGAAAGTAGCCTGGGTCGGCCACTTTTTTAGGCTCGGCATTGCAACCCAGGTTGATGTCCGGATTGTTCTCCTCCGTGCCCCATGGATAGGGCAGGGCTTTTTTTCCTGAGGCGGCCCAGATCCACTCTTCTTTCTTCGGCAAGCGCCCCCTCTTGCCATTCCTCTTGTTCCACTTGGCGTAGGCAAAGGCGCTGAGGTAGTCGACGTTGAAAACGGGGGTGTCGCGGGTGATGACCTGCCCCTGGTATCGCTCTTTTTTACGGGCCCGGTTGAGGATCTCCTCCCAGTCGGCAGGGAAAAACTGCGCCGGGGTGGTGCGGGCATTGGGTCGGTTGGCGGGCAACAGATCGGGGAGTTTCTGGTTGGGCAGGTCGTTGAGGAATCTTTCGTACTCGCCGATGGTGACCTCATGACGGTCCAGGGAGAAGGCGGCGACGTCGACTTTCTTTCCTTCGATGACTACCTGACCGGCGGGAACGTCGATTTGTTCCCCCCCCAGGGTGGCGTTAACATCGAGAAAAAACCGGTGGTGGAGGACGAAAATCCACAGCAGGGCGAATCCTACGGAGGCGATGGATCCAGTGCCAATGACCCAGCGCCGGATGATGCGGGCACGGATGGCCTGTCGGGCAGCCTCAATCTCCTCTTCCCGAATGTGAACCTCCTGCACTTCGGCAAGTTGCCGTTCGAACTCGCGGGTGCGTTTGAGGAGGTCAAAGGCAGAGGTTCCGGGATCCCTGAGAATTCCCAACAGCTCCCGGCTTTTGGGATCGTCCGGAAGAAAAGTCTCCAGCTGTTCGGCGAGGTGGGTGGAGTTTTCAAGAAAAGAGGTCTCACGGGTTCCCGGAAAGGCGGCGGGGTTGCGCAGACGAGGGGTGCCTTTGGGGGAGAGGGTGTAGTCGTAGGCTCCCAAGAGGCGCGCGGGAATGGAGGACGTCTCCATTTCAGCCAGGACGGAACCCAGGGTAGAGGCCAATCGGGAGGCGGAACGCAGATCGAGTTTTTCCCCGCGGCTTTCGAGATGCAGGAGGGAGGGGTGAGTAGCGGGTTCCATGGCCACGAAGATTCTTTGTTCCATGGGGATGGATTCGTACAGGGAGTAGACGCCGGCGTGGTTGAGGCGGGCGAAATTGCGGATTCCCTTGGGAAACCGGGCGGAGCCGGCCGGGGGCACGAGGATCTGGACATCCCGGGAGAGCTGTTGGTGGCGGGCCCAGTAGAGTCGTCCAAGAGGATGCGGCCCGGCGGCTGACAGAAGATGGTAAGGGCCGAAGTGACGTCCGGAAAAATCCTCCATGAGCTCCGCCAGGGCCAGGGGCAAGTGGTCATCGGCGGTGAGCAAGGGCAGGGGATAAGCGGGAGGGAGAGATTGGGAAAGGTCATAACGGCTGAGAATGCCGAATGGCACGGCGGGATATTGTTCGGCAAGAAGAAGGAGGGAGCCGCTACGGTCCTCGCCGGACCAAATCAGGTCGGTGAGAAGGGCAGAGGCGTGGAATCCGTTGTCCAAAGTGGCCTGAAGGGTCTGAAAATCCGAAATCGGATGGATGGTGGTTCCGGGAAAAAAATCGAGGAGGAGAGAGGAAAATTCAGCCAAAGCGTCGGAATCCTCCTGGGCCAGAAGAATCGTGGGCACGAGTCAGATTGTGCTCAAGAAGCCGGCAGGACGAAAGTTGGGTTTTTTCGACGCGGAGGGAAGGGAGTTAGGGGGATGGTGTTTGGTGGCTTGGGGAAGCAAGAGCCAATCGGTGGATGGCGTAGGCGGCGCCGAAACCGTTGTCGATGTTCACCACGGTGATCCCCGGTGCACAGGAGTTGAGCATGCCGAGAAATGCGGTCAGTCCGTTAAGATGAGCCCCGTAACCGACCGAGGTGGGAACCGCCACTAGGGGAAGGCCTACCAGCCCCCCCAGTACGCTGGGAAGGGCGGCCTCCATGCCGGCGACCACGATCAGAGCATCGTGGGAGCGCAGGGCGGGAAGGTGCCGGAGGGTGCGGTGCAAGCCGGCGACGCCGATATCGTAGAAGCGGCTGGGCCGGTGTCCTAAAAACTCCAGCGTGGCGTGGGATTCCTCGGCCACGGGGTGATCGGAGGTTCCGGCCGCACAGATGGCGACCTTCATGGGTCGAAAATCGCCCCGGCGATGCGGCCCCATTGGGGCAACGGTGAATGTGCGGGCGGCGGGATGATATTTTCCCCGGGAAAAGAGCCTTCGGAGTTGCCGTCCCTTGGTCTGGTCGAGACGGGTGATCAGCACGGGTTGATTTTGGGACAGCATCCGGCGCGCGATAGCGCGGATTTGGGAGACGGTCTTACCGGCCCCATAAATGATCTCAGGCGCCCCGAGGCGGCGGGGTCGATCCAGATCGACCTCGGCGAAGGCCCGGGGCAGATCGGTTAAGTTTCGGCGAGTCTTCGCCATGATGCCGTCAGGCAAAGGCGGTTTGCAGTCGGGGCAGGAGATCGTCGATGGGGAGGCGCTCCTGTTTCATGGAATCCCGGTGGCGCAGGGTGACGGTGTCCTTCCGTCCGGCGAGGGGGCCTTCCTTGGCACCTTCCAGGGTCTCAAAGTCCACCGTGATGCCAAACGGGGTTCCGATTTCGTCCTGGCGACGGTAGCGGCGACCGATGGCTCCCGATTCGTCGTAAAAGACAGGGAAGTGACGACGTAGGGCGGCGGACAGGGCTTTGGCTTTCTCCACCAGTTCGGGTTTGTTTTTTAGCAGGGGGAAGATTCCTGCCTTGATCGGGGCCATCCGGGGGTGGAAGCGGAGGACGACCCGGGTTTCCTTGCCCCCCTTTTCGTCGGTGACCTCTTCCTCGTCGTAGGCCTCGCAGATGAGGGCGAGGGTGGTACGGTCCACCCCGGCGCTGGGCTCGACCACATGGGGGATGAATTTTTCCCGGGTTTCCTCGTCAAAATACTCGAGGGGCTTGCCGCTGGCCTCCTGATGTTGGCGCAGGTCGTAGTCCGTGCGGTAGGCGATTCCCTCAAGCTCCTCGGTTCCGAAGGGGAACTCGTAGAGCAGGTCGTAGGTTCCTTGGGAATAAAAGGCACGATCCTTGTCGGGGACGTCGTAAACCGTGATTTTTTGGCGGGGAATGCCGATGGATTCGTACCAGGCCAATCGGTCGGCCAGCCACTGTTCCAGCCATTTTTTTCCCTCCGCGGGGCGGACAAAAAATTCGACTTCCATCTGCTCGAATTCCCGCGAACGGAAAGTGAAATTGCGGGGGTTAATCTCGTTGCGGAAGGCTTTGCCGATCTGGGCGATCCCGAAGGGCAATTTTTTGCGCGAGACCTCGAGGATATTTTTGAATTGGACGAACATGGCCTGGGCGGTTTCGGGGCGAAGATAGGTCAGGTTGCGGTCGTCTTCCACCGGACCGACGTAGGTTTTGAACATGAGGTTGAACTGGCGGGGCTCGGTGAGTTCCCCACCGCAGGCATGGACCATCTTGCTCGGTTTTTGGGGGCAGGGGGTGGTGGAGACCTGGTCGGCGCGAAAACGACCCTTGCAGGTTTTGCAATCGACCATCGGATCGGTGAAGGTGGCCTCGTGACCGCTGGCCTTCCAGACGGAGCGGCTCATGAGGATGGATCCGTCCATACCGACGATGTCGTCCCGCACCTGGGTCATGGAACGCCACCAGTTGTCCTTGAGGTTGCGCTTCAGTTCGGCACCCAAGGGGCCGTAATCCCAGGCCCCGTTGAGCCCGCCGTAAATTTCGGAGGATTGGAAGATGAATCCCCGGCGCTTGCAGAGCGCGACGATTTTTTCCATGCGGTTATCGGCCATAAGGGGATTTTATGATTCTAGAATAAAAGTTGTTAGCGATGATTGGGTCGGATGAACACCCCAATATTGGGCACCTTGCGTCAGGCGGTCCGCATCCGCCCGCCGACCACGGGTTCGGCCCGGCGCTGGCTCCAGAGGATGGGGGGGATGGTTGTTTTTGTCTTCGTGGTCTCCCTGCTACTGGGGCGGGTGGTGGGAG
>RHAF01000073.1 GCA_010028775.1 Verrucomicrobiota bacterium
TCTGGCCGATCTGGCCCAAAAACTCTCCCGGGCACGTGATTTGGCCGAGGCCCGCAATCTTCTCCAGACACTGGAAAAAAAGATGGTGGCGGACGTCACCCACCCTCCGCGCAAGTGATCCGCTCGCTCTTCCTTTTTTTTCTGTTCATGGGATCGATGTTCAGTGCCCGGGGCGGGGAGGGGATCAAGTTGGGAGATTCCATCCCTCCCCTCTCGGTTCCGGATCAGGACGGAAAACCACTGGATCTGGCCGCCTATGGCTCCCAGGGACTCCTGCTGGTTTTCTTTTATCCGAAAGCCAACACCCCGGGATGCACCGCCCAGGCCTGCAGTCTCCGTGACGCCCACACGGAACTGACCCAAAAAGGGGTGAAGATTGTCGGGATCAGCGCTGACAAGCCCGACTCCCAGAAAGAGTTTATCACCAAACAAAAACTCCCCTACCCCTTGCTGGCCGACCATGACGGAAAAATCATCAAGGCCTTCGGTGTTGAGGGCATGGCCTTTGGCTTCGCCAAGCGCTCCGCCTTTCTTTTTCGCAACGGAAAGCTGGTCTGGCGTGATCCCAAGGGTTCCACCTCCGACCAGGGAACCGTCGTCCTGCAGGCTCTCGATCAGCTTCCCCAACCGTGAAGTCGTTCCGCAAGGAACTCACCTTTCGCACCCCCACCCGTCGCGCCTACCTCAATATCACCCCTGAGGTGGAGAGTGCCCTGGCCGAATCCGGGATTCGGGAAGGTCTCTGCCTGGTCAACGCCATGCACATCACCGCATCGGTCTTTATCAACGACAACGAATCCGGACTCCACCGCGATTTCGAGGCTTGGCTGGAGAAATTGGCCCCGGAAAAACCTCATTCCCAATACCACCACAACGGCTCCGAGGACAATGCCGACGCCCACCTGAAACGCTCGGTCATGGGCCGGGAATGCGTCGTCGCCGTCACGAATGGAAGACTGGATTTTGGACCCTGGGAGCAGATTTTCTACGGGGAATTCGACGGAAAAAGGGCCAAGCGGGCGCTCATCAAGATCATCGGCGAATAACCCGGTCTTTCCCCCTTTTCCGCCCTTGCGGGGGAATCTATAGATTGTTTGTGCCCTCCATTTTCGGAAACCAACTGCAGATCTTCACCGGCAATGCCAACCGGGAGTTGGCGGAACGGATCGCTGCCAAGATCAAAATCCCGCTTGGGAAAGCCTCCGTCACCTCTTTTCCCGACGGCGAGACCTTCGTCAAGTACGAGGACAATATCCGCGGAAACGATGTCTTCATCATCCAACCCACCTGCTCCCCCACCAACCAGAACCTGATGGAGCTTCTCATCATGGTGGATGCCGCCCGGCGCGCCTCCGCCTTCCGGATTACCGCCGTGCTTCCCTTCTTTGGTTACGCCCGGCAGGACCGCAAGGACCAACCGCGCGTCCCGATCACCGCCAAGTTGGTGGCCAACCTGATGGTCGCTGCCGGTGTTCACCGCATTCTCACGGTGGATCTGCACGCCCAACAGATCCAGGGGTTCTTCGATATCCCGGTCGACCACCTTTTCACCGCTCCCGTTTTCTATAAATATCTGGTGGAAAAAAAGATTCCGGACCTGGTGACCGTCACCCCCGATCTTGGCGGGATGAAGATGGCGGCGGCCTACGGCCAGATGATGAACTGCAGTCTTGCCATCGTCAGCAAGCGTCGCCTCAGCGCCACCGACACGGAAGCGACCCATGTCATCGGGGATGTGAAGGGGAAAAACATTCTTTTGGTGGACGACATCACCGAGACGGCGGGAACGATCGTCTCGGCGGTCGATATACTCCGCCAGCACGGGGCCAAGGATTTTTATGTCGGGATCCCCCACGCCGTCCTCAACCCCGTGGCGGTGGAGCGGTTGCAGAAAGCCGGGATTAAGGAACTGATTACCACCAACACCACCCCGCAAACCCCCATCCCGGGTGTCTCCACTAAGGTCCTTTGCGTGGCTCCCCTCTTGGCCGACGCCATTCTTCGCATCCACGCAGGAGAATCGGTCTCCTCGCTTTTTGAGATCCGCGCCGGCGTCAAAACCTGATTCTTTACCCGCCGATCCTTCCCAATCCGAAACAGAGCCGGGCTGCGCCCGGTCTACTGCCCTAGCACGTAGGCAAACAAAAGCGGCGCGACGATTGTGGCATCCGACTCGATGACAAATTGCGGAGTATTCACCCCCAGCTTCCCCCACGTGATCTTCTCGTTCGGCACCGCACCCGAGTAGGAACCGTAACTCGTGGTCGAGTCGCTGATCTGGCAAAAGTAGGCCCAGAGGGGGACCCCTGTCTTTTTCAGGTCCTGATGCAGCATCGGCACCACACAAATCGGAAAATCACCGGCGATTCCGCCCCCGATCTGGAAAAATCCCAAGGGGGTCTTCTGGGTTTTTTGATACCAGTCGGCAAAATGAATCATGTACTCGACCCCGCTCCGGATGAGGGTGGGTGACTTCACCTCTTTCTGAATGCAGGCCGCGGCGAACATGTTGCCCAGCGTCGAATCCTCCCAACCCGGCACGATGATCGGCAGATTCTTTTCCGCCGCCGCCATCATCCAGGAGTCCTTGGGGTCGATCTGGTAGAATTTTTTCAGCAGGCCTTTTTGCAGCACCTCGTAGAAGTACTCATGGGGAAACTTGCGCACGCCCGCCTTCTCGTCCCGCTTCCACAGTTCGAGGACTGTTCCCTCGATCCGGCGCATCGCCTCATGCTCGGGAATGCAGGTGTCGGTCACACGGTTGAGATGGTCCTTGAGAAGCTTCTCCTCGTCCTTGCCGGTCAGATACCGGTATCCGGGAATTCTGCGATAATGGTCGTGTGCCACCAGATTGTAGACGTCCTCCTCCAGATTGGCCCCGGTGCAGCTGATGGCGTGGATTTTTCCCTGCCGGATCATTTCCGCCAGGGAGATTCCCAGCTCCGCCGTGCTCATCGCACCGGCCAGGGTCACCAACATGCGACCGCCGTCGTCCAGGAGTTTGCGGTAGCCGTTGGCGGCGTCCTTCACCACCGCGGCGTTGAAGTGCCGATAATGCTTATCGATGAATTTCGAAACCGGTCCTGCGGCCATGCACCTTCTTTTCAACCTTCCCGCGGACCATCTGACAAGGTTAATCCGATTTTTTTTGCCTCTTTTGTGTTCGCAAGTGGGGATCAAAAAAATGGTCCAAGGCGAGAAACATGGACTTGGCATGACGGGCAAAAAGAATGCTGGCCAAGGGGGCGGGTAAAACCGTTCCGCAAAAAATCCACAAGGGGTTCCAGTCCGTGTTGATCCGCAGGATAAAGTAAAGGGACATCGCACCCAGACCGATCAGGCCGTAATTCACGCCCCAGATGGCCATGAGAAAATATCCCGCTTCCCTTTCATACGGATAACCGCACTGCGGACACCCATCGAGGGGGGTAAACCAGTCCGTCAGGGATCTTGTTTTTCGGGCGGGGGGAAAGATCGGCCGCTCCCCGCAGGTCGGGCATCGCAAAAGCATGGAGCGGTAAAAGTAACGGAGGCCTTTGCCCACCGTTCTCGGCGCCCGCGCCGTTTCATCCCCATCTTGCCAGTTCATCCGCGATGATACGGGTGACCCGTCCTCCAACTCTCCAGCCGGTAGATCTGCTCCAGAAGAACGACCAAAGCCAGGTCATGGGAGAGTGTTTGCGGTCCGAGGGAGCGAACGGCGTCACATTCCTTGCGAAACGTTTCACTGTGCCCATCCGCTCCCCCGATGATCCAGGCAATCCGGGTCCTGCCGGACCGTTCCCACTTCTCCCAGTCTCTTAACCAATCCTCGGTGCTTTTGCCCTCCCCACGCTCATCCAGACACACTTTCCAACAGTCCGCCGCCTTCGTTCGGATTTCCTCCTCGGCTTTGGACCCCTCCTTCACATGAACCAGCTCGATTCCGGCAAAACGCCCGATCCTTTTAAGGTACTCGCTCGCCCCCTCTCCCGCCCATCCTCCGGGACGTCCCACGGTGCAGACGCGGTGTTTCAATTTCCAATCCGTGACGGAAAGCCAACCTCCACGGTCGAACCCTCCGTGAAAAGCACAGAGTCAGGTTCGGTCCTGAAAATAGACCCGTAAGTGGCGCCGAACGGGGATCCGGTCGCGCAATCCACCGCGAACCGGCGCACTTCCCTGATTTTCCAAGCCTCGTGTGACACGGCGTAGGTCGTGCCACCCGAACCCGCATTGTACCCGCGGTGCCGATGGAGCAGAAACTCGTCCAAACCACCTGTCGGTGGCTCCATCAGCTCCACCCCCCCTTTGACCGAAATCCGGTTAGCCCGCTCGGCCGTTTCCCAGTGATAGGCGACCTCCGGCTCACCCAGACGGACACGCTTTTCCAACCACACCTTGGTTTTTTGGTAGGGCTCCCCAAAGCTGCGACGGGCCATCCAGGCAACCCAGAACTTAGGCACCAGCTCACCCAAGAACATCACTCCCGGCCCCCGGGGACCTCGCACGTACGTCCGGAGGTTTACCTCTGGAAAGCGGTCGTGCCATGGCCAGCTCGTGCCTTTCACCGCAACCTGCGTGAACTCCACCCCCACCAGGGAGACGGCAATCTTTCCGTTCCAAAGGTCAGGTTGGCACGCAGGCGGTAGATGGAGAGCAAGTCGGGACGGCTCGACCAGCCACGATGCCATCACCAGGTTTCCCCAATGGGCTTTAAGCCAGATCGGATCCCCTTTCATTCCGTCAGCTTGTCGATCGGTTCCTCGCAGGGCAAGTGGGCACAGACCGTCACGCGAGAATTTTCTCCAACTCCGCCACCCGTTGCTCGAAAAGCCGGAGCGCGGCTTCCACCGGAGCCGGACTCTCCATGTCCACACCCGCCTGCTTCAGGGTCACCAGGGGAGGCTGGGACCCGCCCGAGCTTAGAAAACGGATGACTCTCTCCACCGCACCCTCTTCCCCCGCCTGAATTCTGCCGGCCAAGGCCAGGGAAGCGGATAGCCCGATGGCGTATTTGTAAACGTAGAAAGCGCTGTAGAAGTGGGGAATTCTCAGGCACTCCAGCTCCAAGGGGGGCTCGATCTCCATCTCCTCCGCCAGATACACCTCAAGCAGTTTCCGGTAACTGATCCGGAAAAAATCCAGGGTGAGGGCGACTCCCTTTTCCTCCGCCTCATGAATGACCTGTTCAAACTCCGCAAACATCACCTGCCGGTACAGGGTCCCGCGAATATCGTCGATCTGCCGATTGAGGATGTAAGCCCGCAGCATGGGGTCACGGGAGGCTTCCCCTTCAAGCAGTTGGTGGGTCAACAGTTCCTCATTCAGGGTCGAGGCCACCTCGGCCAGGAAGATGGGATAGTGCGCATCCTGAAAAGCCTGGGCCCGGTGACTCAGCCAAGTGTGCATCGAATGACCCGCCTCATGAGCCAGGGTGTAAACGTCGCCCAGGACATCCTCCCGGTAGTTCATGAGGATGTAAGGCGGGCTCTGGTAACATCCGCTCGAGAAGGCACCGCTCCTCTTTCCTTTGTTTTCGTAACGGTCCACCCATCGGTCCCGTGTCAGCCCTTGGTTTAACCGGGCCTGATACTCGGCTCCAAGAGGGCGGCAGGCCTCCGTCACCCAACGCACGGCATCCGCGTAGGGCGTCTTTCTCTGTGCTTTTTGCACCAACGGGACCTGGAGATCCGCCGCCAGCAAGCGATCCAGCTGCAGGTGCTTTTTGCGAAGCCGATGGTATCTCTGCAGGGGACCCAGGTTGGCCCGCACCGTGCTCACCAGGTTCTCGTAAACACGACCAGGAACACGGTCATGGAAAAGGGAGTGGTCCCTCGCATTAGAATACTTCCTCGCCCGGGCCCGGAAGACATCGGCCTTCACCGAACTCGCCAACGTCGCCGCCAGGGTAAAGGCATGCTGTTCGAACTCCGTGTAGTACTGCTTCCAGGCCGCCCTCCGCACCTCGGCCGATTTTCTCTGCAGAAGTGAGGCGAAGGTTCCGTGACTCAACTCGAGCTCCTGACCGTCCTCATCCCGCACCGTGCCGAACTGAAAGTCCACGTTGGTCAGTTGCGAGAAAATCTCGTCCGGTCCGTTCAGGCTGGGCGAGACCAGGGCCATCAAACGCTCCTCCCCCTCACCCAATGTGTGGGGCCGGTACCGCCGCACCCTCTCCAGTTTTCCTCGCCACTCCTTCAGCCGCGGGTGCTCGATAAGTTTCTTCCATCCGCCATCCCCGATCCCCATCAACTCCGGCATCATCCACGCGGCCTCCTCGGAAAGTTCCGTGGTCAAATGTTCCAACCGCAACGCCCG
>RHAF01000074.1 GCA_010028775.1 Verrucomicrobiota bacterium
AAGCGCCCGCCCTGTCCTTCGTCGGTCCCGCCCGCAGCCAGATCGACGCTCCCAAGGGCCGCCTACGTGAATGGGAGTATATTGTCGTTCACCACAGCGGGACGCCAGGAGGCAACGCCAAGATCTTCGACTACTACCACCGTCAAACCCGCGGAATGGAAAACGGGCTAGCCTACCATTTCGTGATCGGAAACGGCAGCGACTCGGGCGACGGGCAGATCGAGGTGGGCCCCCGCTGGACGGCCCAAAAACAGGGAGGTCACCTGGCCAGCGAATCCCTGAACGAAATCTCCATCGGGATCTGCCTGGTGGGCGATTTCAGCACCCACCGGTTGGGTTCCCGCCAGACCGCGGCGCTCATCGAACTGGTCCAATACCTCCGCGGAATGATGCCGGAAGCCAAACTCAAATTCCGCCTTCACCGCGAAATCAACACCAAGCCCACGGAATGCCCGGGAAAACTTTTTCCCAGCCAAGCCATCCACGAGATTTTGGACGCCAGCTGAAAGCCGATGCACGCAGATTCAGGCCGCCAGGGGCTGGAACCCGACCCAAACCTTGCGCGTGCGTGGGCCGTCAAACTCCGCAAAATAAATCATCTGCCAGGTCCCGAAGCGCAGCTTTCCCTTTTCCAGCGGCCAGGCGAGATGGTTGCCCAGCATGGCCGCCTTGAGATGCGCTGCGGAGTTACCCTCCCCGTGTCGGTACCCCCGATTCTCCCACGGCACCGCCTTTTCCAGGGCCAGATCCATGTCATGACGCACATCGGGATCCGCGCCTTCCTGGATGGTCACCGCCGCCGTAGTGTGGGGAATGACCACCTGGAGCAACCCGTCCTTCCACCCCCGTTGGGCGGCGGCCTTCTCCAAAAGTTGTGCGATGGGCAGAAATTCGGTATGGCTCCGTGTGGTGATGACAATTTCTTCCATGGTTGAAGGCACATGATAGTCGTAACAGGCGGAACCGGATTTGTCGGCCGGGAAATTTGCCGCCGCTTGGCGGCCGAGGGTCTTGCTGCCCGAGCCCTGGCCCGCACCGCCCCCAAAGAACCCCTTCCCGCCGGGGTTGAGTTTTTTCCCGGCGACATAACCCAACCTGAATCCCTCCGTTTGGCCTTCCGCGGCGCCAAAGCCGTCATCCACGCCGTGGGCATCATTCAGGAACACGGCTCACAGACCTTCGAAAGGGTTCATGTGCGCGGGACCTCCCAGGTGATCGCGGCCACGCTGGCCGCGGGCGTCCCGCGTTACCTCCATCTCAGCGCTTTGGGCACGCGGCCCTCGGCAGCTTCCCGTTATCACCAAAGCAAATGGGCGGCTGAGGAGATTGTGCGCTCCAGCGGCCTGGCCCACACCATCTTCCGCCCCTCGATGATTTACGGAAAGGGCGACGCTTTCACCCGCCGGTTGGCCTCCCTCATGAGCCCCCCTCTCTCCTGGCTCTCGGGCGGTTTTATTCCGATCCCCGGCGGGGAGGAGGTCGTCCTGCAACCGGTGGCGGTGGGCGAAGTGGCTGAAACCGTCGTCCGATCCCTAGGCCAATCGGGCTCTGTGGGGAAAACCTTCGACCTCTGCGGATCCCCAACCTCCCTGAAAGAACTCAGCCTGGCCATCGCCCGGGCCTTGGGCCTGCAGCCCACCTGGGTGGAGCAACCGCCCGATGTGGTCCTGGGCTTGATTCCGTGGCTATGGCTGAGAGCCCACAAGCCGGTTCTTTTTCCCGTTCCCATGAAACTATGTCGGATCGCCGCCGCCCTGGCCGAAAGACTCCTGCCCTTTCCTCCCCTGACCACCGATCAGGTCATCATGCTGGAGGAGGGATCCTGCGGGGATGCCTCCGCTGCCGAGGCCCTTTTCGGATTCCGAACTGCACCCTTGCGGGAAGGACTGGCCGCGTACCTTGCCCCACGGGCGGGCGGACGCGAAGACCGCAGGGCATGAGCGAAAGCGCGCGCACCGCCCGGATCCGCCGGGTTTTGCTCGTTGCCCTGACGGTCAACGCCCTGCTCGCAGCCCTGAAATTCGGAATCGGGTGGAGACTGGGAAGCCTGGGCGTCCTTTCCGACGCGGTGCACTCCCTGCTCGACGGTGCGGCCAGCGTGATCGCCCTGATCGGCATCACCGCGGCCGCCCGGCCGCCCGACCGCGGGCATCCCTACGGGCACCGCAAATTCGAGATCCTCACCACCATTCTGGTGGCCGGCCTGCTCTTTCTCAGCGCCTGGGAAATTCTTGGCGCCGCGGTCCACCGCCTGACGCACCGCGGGCCGGCCCCCGATTTTAGCTGGTGGGGCATGGCCCTTCTGACCGTGGGCATCGCAGCCAGCTCCCTCCTTTCCGCATGGGAAAAACGGGCGGGACTGGAGGTCTCCAGCCCCCTGCTTCTGGCCGACGCCGCCCACACGCGCACTGATGTCTATTCCTCGGTCCTCGCTATTGCGGCGGTGGGAAGCGGAAAGGTGGGCCTCGATTGGCTGGATCCCCTGCTGGCCATCGGGATCGTCCTGTTCCTCGGTCGGGCCATCTACGAAATTTTTCTCGAGGGCGTGAAGGTGGTCTCCGACGCCACCCGGCTGGATCCCGAGCTCATCCGCTCCGTCGCCGAGGACGTGGACGGGGTGCGGGGCGCCCACGCCATCCGCTCCCATGGGATGACCAACGACATCCACATCGACCTGCACATCCAGGTCGAGGAGCAGCTCACCATGCGCCAAGTCTTCGAGATCGAAAACCGGGTCACCGAAGCGCTCCAACAAAAGTTCCCCGGAGTGACCCACGTCGCCCTCCGGCACGAGCCCCACGGGACTCCCCGGGAAGAGAATGCCTGACTTGCCCAAAACCCGGCGTCTCCTCGAAGAGAGCCTGGAAAAGCAACAATCGAGCGGTTACACCCTCTCCGGTTTTTATCGGGACCAGCCGTTCACGCTGTCCGGCGGAAAGGTTTCCCGGCCTGATGCATCCGTCTGCTGGTATTCCGCCGGCAAACCCGTCGTCTCCGCCGGCGTCCTTCGGATCCTCGAGGACAAGCCCGATTCGTGGGATTGGCCGATGCACAGGACCTTTCCGGAACTGGAAGGATCCCACCTGGGCAACCAGCCCCTGGTCGCCATCCTGACCCACCAGACCAGTCTTCGGTTTGTGGATTTGGATCTCTCTGCATCTGATCCGGAAATTTTCCGGACGCTGGCCCGAGCGAATCCGGCGGATTTCCAACTCCAGGCCGGTCAACCCGCCTACGACCCGCGCGGGGGTTGGTGGCTCCTGGCCCAGTGGATCGCCCGGCAGACCAACCGTCCGTGGAGGAATTATCTACACGATACCGTCCTCGCACCCGCCGGTGCGGACGAGATGTTCTTCGGGGACCATGACCGTGAGGCCGAGATCCAGATGGACGAGTGGAAGTCCAACCGATGGGAGAGAGCTCCCGCCATGCCGGAGCTCGGCAACCTCTGCGGCTCCTCCGCAGGGCTGGCCCGCTTCTACCGGACGCTCATGGCCGGGGGCGTCAACCCCGATAGCGGCCGGAGAATTCTGCAGCCTGCCTCGATGAAAAAGTTTCTCCACCGGTGGCGGGAAGGTCGGCGTGACCTGACATTTCTCCACACGGTGGATTTCGGCCTGGGCGTGATTCTCGACAGCAACCGTTACGGGCCCGCCACCGTCCCCTACGGCTTCGGCACCGCATCGTCGGACCAGTCCTTCGGGCACGGCGGTTCCCGTTCTTCGATCGGGTTTGCCGACCCGGCGGCGGAACTGGTGGTCTGCCTTTGCCTGATCGGCCAGGTTTCGGAACCTCGACACCAGACGCGGATGCGAAGGTTGCTCGACTCGCTGCGTTCGGAATTGGCCTGATCCGCGCGCTCCCGTAACCTGCCCCATGGCCAAGGGCAGAATGGCGTGGCTCGACGTGACCAAGGGCTGGGCGATTCTCTGGGTCGTTTACTTCCACTCCTTCACCTGCTGGATCAAGCCGCCCTCGCCAATCGGTTCTGATTTTATCACGGACGTGGTCCGACCCGAGGCATGGACCGGGGTGTCCCCCTTTTTCCACTCCATGGGACGCTCGGTTTTTTTGGGCGTGTCGATGCTCGGCTTCCATGCGGTGGGACTTTTTCTCGTCGCCAGCGGCTTCGTTCTCGCCCAATCGGCGGTCCGGGCGGCGGAAAAGCCCGGGGGAGTCGCCTGGGGATCCTGGATCATGCACCGCCTGGTCCGGCTCTATCCGATGTACTGGTTCGCCCACCTCATCTACCTGATCAGCCCGTTCGAGGCGCGGTTGGAGCCTGTGGACTGGCGGTTTGCCGTCAGCCTGAGCGGTTTCCGGTTCCTCTGGATCGACTACAATTTTTTCTACCTCAATGCGGCCTGGTGGTACTTCTGCCTGATCATCCAGCTTTTTGCCCTTTTCCCCATCCTGATGGCAGGCTTGAGAAGGTTGGGACCCATCGCCTTTTTGGCCCTGGCCGTGGGCGTGGGATTTTTCGCCCGGATCTATCTTCTCTATCTACATCCTTCCAGCGGGCAGTGGGTTTTGGGCGGATGCGGCTTGAGCCGTTTGCCCGAGTTTGCCTTGGGGATGGTTCTGGGCTCCTGGTACGCCCGCGAACCCGACCGGTTTGAAAACTGGCTCCTGCGCGGACGCGGACTGCTCGCCGGCCTGGTCCTTTATCCGGTGGCCCTCGCGGTCTACCAGATCCCCCATGGTTATGTGGCGGTGGATTTCCTCACCGGCGCCGCCTGTTTCCTGGTCGTTGCGGGAGCCTCCGGATTTTGGGCGAAAATCCCCTATCTCGGCCAGGCTTTGGCCCTCGCGGGCTCTTTTTCCTACGGGATCTATCTAGTGCACCAGCCCTACGCCATTCACTTTGCCTCTTTCCTCAAGGACAAGCCCTCCTGGCTGGCCGTTCCCGCGCTTCTTTTCCTCGCCGCCGGTTTGGCGTTATGGGGAGGGTTGCTGGAAAAATGCCTGACCCGGTGGCTATCGCCGCCGGTTGCCCCCAAGCCGTCCTCCACCTAATACATTCCGATGCCGATCACGCTACGCCGAAAATTCGACTTTGAGGCCGCCCAGCATCTGCCCTCCTTTCCGGAGGGGCACAAGTGCCACCGGATGCACGGCCACAGTTTCGGCCTGGAAGTCTGCGTGACCGGTTCGCCCGATCCCAAAACCGGCCTTCTCTACGACCACGCGAAAATTGCCGCAGCCGTCCGGCCGATCCTCGAAAAACTGGACCACACCTGCCTCAATGAAACCCCGGGACTGGAGAATCCCACCCTCGAGGTCATGTGCCAGTGGTTCTGGGAAAAACTCAGCCCGCTTTTGCCCGGCCTGTCTGAAATCACTCTGCACGAGACGCCACGGGCCTCCTGCACCTACCGCGGGAACTAAACCATGAGCGCCGTCACCTTTGTCAACGTCAGCCTGGTGGGACCGGACCGTTCCGGAGCGATCGCGGCCATCACGCAAAAACTTTTTCAGCTCGGAGCCAACATCGAATCCCTCGAGGAACAGGTCACCCGCGGCAAATTCCGCATGAACCTCCTGGCCTCATGGAAGGCCGATTGTCTGCACGATCGCAGGGTGAAAACGGAACTCGAATCCGTCGCCCGGCAACTGCGGATGAAGTTGGCGTTGCGCCTGGCCAGCGGGGCCTGCCGCCATCGGCGCCTCGGCCTGATGGTCACCAAGGAAACCCATGCGGCGGAGGCGATCCTCAAGGAATGGAAATCGGGACGGCTGAATGCAGATCCGGTGCTGATGGCGGGAAACCACCCCCACCTGCGCCCCCTGGCCCGGCGATTCGGTGTTCCCTTCCAGTTCATCGATTACCGGGACCGACAGAAAGCCGAAATCAAGCTGCAAGCTGCCCTGGAGAAGGCCGAGGTGGATCTTCTGGTTCTTGCCAGGTTCATGAAAATTCTGTCCCCGGACTTCGTCTGGCACTGGAAAAACCGCATCATCAACATCCATCCCTCCCTGCTCCCCGCGTTCCCCGGGGCTTCCGCCTACCGCCAGGCCTATGACAAAGGGGTGAAGATCGTCGGCGTGACCGCCCACTTCGTCACCCCCGACCTGGATCAAGGGCCGATCCTCTGCCAGGACGCTCTCCGTATCCGACCGGACGAACCGCTCGCCAGCATCGTTGCGCGGGGACAAAAGCTCGAGGCCTCGTGCCTGCTTCGCGCCCTCAAGCTCTGCCTCAACCGCCAGTTGGACGTCTACTGGGGCCGGGTCCACGG
>RHAF01000075.1 GCA_010028775.1 Verrucomicrobiota bacterium
ACCGTGTAGTTCATCCTTTTGGGAGAGCCGATGTTACCGCTGACGATCTCATCCGTGTTAATCCCCAGTCCCATGTCGATGGCCATCATTCCGCGCTCCTTTCGCGCGGTGTTGAACCGGTCCAGTTCGACCAGCATCCCGATCCCGGCCCGCACCGCCCGGTCCGCGTCATCCTCCCTTGGCAGGGGCAATCCGAAGACGGCCATGATCGCGTCCCCGATAAACTTATCCAACATGCCCCCCTCCTTCTGCAGGCAATCCACCATCAGGGTGAAATATTCATTGAGAAGGCCGACCGTCCCCTGGGCTCCCAGGCTCTCGGTTAGCGTGGTGAAACTGCGGACGTCGGAAAAGAGCACGGAGGCCTCGCTGATATTTCCCCCGAGGGCGTCCTTGCCGGACGCCATCAACTGGTCGGCAATCGCCGGATCCATATATCGGGCCATCGTACCTTTCATTCGTTTTTCCTCGCTGATGTCCTCGATCATCAGCAGGGACCCCAGAGGCTTGTCCTTCACGCTGATCAACGGAAGTACACTGACATTCGCCGACGTTTTTTCCCCTCCCCATTCCATTTCAGCATCCATCACCAAAGCGGACTCCTTTGAATCCGCGGTGGAACGGATCTTTTCCTCGATCCAGGCATTTTTGCCGGTGAAAAACTCTGAAGCCTTCTTTTTCAGGATCTCCTTGGCATGGGTCTTTAGGATCCGGTATCCCGCCTTGTTGCAGGTCTGGATTACCCCCTCTTCGTTCAGGGTCACCACGGCGTTCGACATGCTCTCCAGCATCGACTCGGCGTAGTTCTTCATGTTCTGCACGTCGTCGAAGAGCTTGGCGTTTTCCAGTGCCACCGAGACCTGTGCCGTGAAGGCCTTCAGCTTGGCCTCGTCCTCCTGGGTGAAAGCCCCTCCCCGTTTGTTTAGAACTTGGGTGGCCCCGATCACTCTGCCGGCCTTGTTCACCACCGGCGTGCAGAGGATCGAACGTGTGAAAAATCCCGTCTTTTTGTCAAAACCGGGATTGAACCTCAGATCCGCATAGGCGTGCTGGATATTGACCGTTTGGCCGCTGGTGAAGACGGTTCCGGCAATCCCCAGGTGATTGGGAAAACGGATCTGGGTTGCCCCCAAACCTTCTCCCACCTCGGTGTAGAGTTCGTTTGTTTTTTCATCATTGATAAACAGTGTCGAGCGTTCGGCGTGGAGCAGGCGGGTGATCGTTCCGATGATTTTGGCCAGCAGGCTGCCTAGCTTGATTTCGCCGGAGATCTCCGAAACCACACTAAGAAACTCCGCTTCTTTGGCCTTCTCCCTCTCGGCCAACTCCACCAGCAGGCTCCTCTGCAGGGAGACCGAAGCCTGCGTGGCCATCGCCTCCAATAACTTGAGATCCTTGCCGGAAAAATGGGCATCTTTGCCACCTTTTCGGTTCAAAACCTCCACCACCCCGATCAATTCCCCTTGTACGGTGCGGATTGGTGCGCAGGCGATCGATCGCGTTTTGTACCCCGTCTGCTCATCCACCGTCTTGTTGAAGGAGGTGTCTTTGTAGGCGTCCTTGACCATCACCCCTTTGCCGTTTTGGAAAACTTTCCCTGCAATTCCGGTGGTGTTGAGGATTCGGATCTCGCGCTTCAATCCCCCTACTGTCACCCGGCTATAAAGCTCCTGGGTGGATGGGTCGTTGACGAAAAGGGTGCCCCGGTCCGCCCCGGTGGCTTCCGTCACCAAGGCCACGAGAGTTTCCAGTTGCTCGTCCAGGGTCTTGCCGTCCGCCACCCGTCGGGCAACTTCAAGCAGAATTTTGGCCTCCGCAAGGGAGAGCCCGTCCACCGGGCTTTTTTTATTTCTTGGCACGTTGCTCCTCCAATTCGCGGCGGATGGTTTGGATGGTTCTTTCCAGCTCCGCGGTTTCATCCCGGTGGACTCTCTTTTGCAACTGTTCCGCCTCCGCGTTTCTGGCCTTTTCCCTTTCCAACTGGTCCCGCAGAGCCTGCACGGAGGACTGCAGCTGCCTGCCCTCCTCCGCCGACCGGGCCAGAACCTTCTGTACCGCCTCTTCCCCGGCCGCCTTGCGCCGCTCCAGTTCGAGTCTCATCTCCGATACGGTCGACTTGAGATCACGGATCTCGTTATGAGCCTCGGCCACCGCCAGGGCCACCTCGGAGGCCGTACCGGCTTTTTGCCTTTCCAAGGCCTCGCGCAGAGCTCCCAACGTCTCCTTTAAGTTGCGGATTTCATGTTCCCGCTCCATCTCTTCGGAAAATCTCGCTTCCGGAGGATGCAGGGTCATGGCCATGCGAAAATTTAATCTACCTTTTTGTCAAAAAGCGAGGCTGGATGAACCACTCGCCCTACCAAATGAACGACTTCTCTTGGGCCACGATCTTTCCGTCCCGCACGATGGAGATTCTCCATGAATTGACCAACCCGCCCCGCAGGTAGTCGTCGCCCACCACTTTAAGCACCGTTTTTTCGTACCCATCAAAATCCTTGTAGTCCTGTGTTTTGGTCATCACTTTCTCCCTGGTGTTGGCCTGACGGTAATCCAGCCTCACGGTGAAATCTCCGGGTTTCCCGTCGTTCTGCCAGTTGATCACGAAAATGTTTCCTTTTCTATCCTGGATCTCCTTGGAGGTGATGGCTCCGTGGTCCCAATACCTCGGCTCGAACACCATCGAGGCGTTGTCGGGGGGCGGTATGTTTCTGCCTCTCTGTGCATCGTTCCAGTAGGTGTAAATTTTGTTCAGGCTGATTTCCTTGTCGAGAGCCACGGGCAGATCCTGCGTCATACCGTCCGGCGGCCGCGTAGCCGTCGGGCTGGGCGCCACCGCCACGTTGGTTGTTGGTTCAACCTGGGCAGGACGAAAGTTGGGAATCGAGTTTTTCTCCTCACCCACAACCTTCAGGATCGATAATCCCAAAATCGCCGTGATCAACAATTTACGCATTAAGGCGTATTTAATACCCCATAGAATTGTTCGTCAAGCTCACCCCTAACACCGTTTCATGAATATCCTTGGCTAGCAAGGCTAGCCCTTTAAGGTCAGTGGTTTATGTACGACCCAGAGCGCACTGTAGAGTTCGAATTTGTCCGGGCCACCGAAAATGCCGCTCTCAATGCCATGCGATTCATCGGTAAGGGGGACAAAAACACCGCCGATGCCGCCGCCTGTGACGCCATTCAGGGAGTTTTTGACTTGGTCGACATCCGTGGCGAGGTGGTCATCGGCGAGGGCATCAAGGACAATGCTCCGGGAATTTTTTTGGGGGACCGGTTGGGCAAGTGGGGGCCTGAATCGCCCCGCTTCAACATCGCGCTCGATCCGGTCGACGGCACCACCAACCTCTCCAAAGGCTCTCCCAACGCCATCTCCGTGATGGCTGCGGCGGAATTGCCCCAGGATGCCCGGCAACCCGTCATGCGAAACATCCCCAGTTACTACTCCCACAAGATCGCCTACGGACCTGAGGTCGCCCGGGCTCTCCAGCGGGAAGACCCGGAAGCCAACTTCCTCGACAGCCCCCTGGAAGAGACCCTCACACGACTCGCCAAAATCCTGCACAAACGCGTGGGCGACATGGTGGTCCTTGTCCTCGATCGTCCCCGCAACCAGCCCTTCATCGATGCCATCCGCAAGGCCGGCGCCTCCCTCCGCACCATCGCTGATGGGGACATCACCGCCGCCGTCGCCCCTTCCCTGCCCGACTCGGGTATCGATCTCTACGTCGGCATTGGCGGATCGCCCGAGGGGGTTCTCACCGCCACCGCCCTCCGTGCCCTCGGCGGCGAAATTCAGCTCCGCATGTGGTTTCCGAATGCCGAGGCCAAAGACCGCGAGGTCCAGGGAGTTCCGGAAAGTGAAATCCAAACCATCTACCGCTCCGGCACGATTGTCACCGGCGACAGCGCCATCTTCTGCGCCACCGGCATCATCGAAAGTCCCCTTCTTCCCGGAGTCAAACTGATCGGCCATAAAGCCATCACCCATTCGATTCTCATGCGGGCCAGAAGCCGCACGGTTCGTTACATCCGCGCCGTACACGACCTCCAGCACAAAACCATCCACCTGCGCAGCACCAAACGGGAAAAATCCGTCTAATTTAATCCTCCCGGATTTTCCTCTCCTCCGCCGGCCAAAGAATGTAGATCAGCCCGTATCCGGCCAAAGACACCACCACCCCGATCACCGTGCAACCCACGGTCAAGGGAACCGCCACATTCCCCAGATCCCCCGCCAACATCCGCAACTTGGCGCGCAAACCTTCCGCCTGGTCCAGTTTCTTCATTTTATCAGGCAACCCCCCCTCATACTTGATCGGCCGGCCCATGATGATTTCACCGACATGATACGCCGCCGTGTAGTAGATCGGAATGGTGAAGGGATTGTTGGCCATCTGCACCACGATCGCCGTGGGGACGTTGGCCCGCAAAAACACCGCCAGAAAAACCGCCAGAATGTGGTGGAGCCCCAGCAGGGGGCTGGTGGCCGGCAGTAATCCCGCCACCATCGCACGGGCCACCGGCCCACGCCGAAAACTCCAAAGATCCGGGTTCACCCCGTGCCGACCCAGCCACTTCCCCACTTTTCCCGCCTGCAGCCGCTCGGGACTCAACCCCATCCGATGGAGCAGATTACGGAGCCGGTGTTGCATCCCCTTAAAATAGGGTTTTTTATCCCCAGACCAAGTCTGTCATTTGTCCCCTTCCCGATTGGGGCTAGTCTTCCCCGCTCATGCAAGGTTCCGGATCCATCCGCGTCGAGGGCGCGCGTCAGAACAACCTCCAAAATCTCACCTTCGATTTGCCGCTGGGCAAATTCCATGTTCTCACCGGCCCCTCCGGTTCGGGAAAATCCTCTCTCGCCTTCGACACTCTCTACGCCGAGGGCCAACGCCGCTATGCCGAAACCTTCAGTCCCTACACCCGCCAGTTCCTCGAAAGGATGGATCGGCCCCGCGTCGATCGGGTCGAGGGGATCCCACCCGCCATCGCACTGGGCCAGTCCAATCCCGTGCGCTCCTCCCGTAGCACTGTCGGAACGGTCACGGAAATCGCCGATCACCTGAAACTCCTTTTTCCCCGCCTCGCCGAGCTCACCTGCCCCGACTGCTCGCAACCCATCCGACCCTGGACCCCCCACTCCATTCTTGCCGATCTGATTGCCCAACACCCCGAGGAGGAAGCCTGGTTCCTCTTCCGCATCCCCTTTCCCCGGAAAACCCCCGCCGATGAGGTCGCCGCCTTTCTCGCCCGCCAGGGCTTCCGCCGGGTCTTCCTTGGGGGACACCCCCACCGCCTCGATGAGGTTCCCGGTCTGGAGGCGCTTGCCCGCGCCCTGAAGGACACACCCAAGGAAAAAAACCTTCTCCTCCACGTCATCCAGGACCGACTCGCCCTCTCCCGCTCCGGGCAGGCCCGGCTAGTCGAAGCCCTCACCTCCTGCCTTCGGTTTGGCAAAGGGGTCGTCGCCGTTGCACGGGTTGCGGCCCCGGCTAACCCCCGTCTCTACTCCGACCGCTATTTCTGCCCGCGCGACGGACGGGATTTTCACGATCCCGTGCCCGCGCTTTTTTCCTTCAACCACCCCCAGGGCGCCTGCCCCGCCTGCCGGGGATTTGGCCGGGTGATCGAAATTGATGAAAGCCTCGCCCTGCCCGACCGGCACCTCACCCTCGCCGGGGGGGTCGTCAAACCCTGGCAAACCGCCAGCTTCGAGGAATGCCAGCAGGATCTCGAACGGGCCTGCCGCAAACACCGGATCCCGCTGGAAACCCCCTTTAAGGATCTCACCCCCGAGCAGCAGAGATTCGTCATCGAGGGCGAGGGCGGCACCACCCGGGATCTTCAGGAACTCTGGGATTCCGGTGACTGGTACGGGGTTCGCGGGTTTTTCCGCTGGCTTGAAACCAAGACCTACAAAATGCACGTGCGCATCCTGCTGGCCCGCTACCGGGCCTACCGGCCCTGCCCCGAATGCGGCGGCCGCCGTTACCGCCCGGAAACGACCTACTGGAGGCTGTCCGGCCTGAACCTCCCCGAGATCAATGCCCTTCCCCTCAGCCGCCTCTCGGAACTTTTCGCCCGGATCAAAACCAAGGATCCATCGGCCCAAACCCCTCTCGAAAACATAAGGAAACGTATCC
>RHAF01000076.1 GCA_010028775.1 Verrucomicrobiota bacterium
CCGCCAGCATGCTGGCGGAGAGATCCAGTGCGATGAGCACTTCACGGGACTGGTCAAACACCGTTTCCTCAAGATTTCCCCACTGGGGCCGGGCCAGCGCCGCCAAAACCAGCGCGCTACCCAATCCCAGCCACAGTCCCTTCGTCCGCCGCTTGGCGGATGGTCGATCCGTCACCGCGCGCGCTCCCGCCCAACGCCGCAAAACCTTGGGCAGACGAAGAGCCCCACCGGGCCCGGTCTTTCCCTGAAAAACCGCCCAAGCGAAAAACGGTGCCAACGGTACCAGCGCTAGAATCCATGGCTGTTCCCAATGGATGCCAAAAAGAGAATTCATGCCACCCCCCCCCATCGACCCGGACGTGCCAAGGCGATGCCCACAAAAAAACACGCCAACCCCGGCGCGGCAAAAGCGGCAAACCATTCATCCGCACGAATTTGGGCCTTGGCATCGAATTCGATTCGCTGTCGCTTGTCGATGGCCGCAAAGGCGGCCTCCGCGGTGCCGACATCCATCGCGCGAAAAAATTTCCCGTCCGAAAGGGAGGCAATTTGTTTCAGGGTTTCCTCGTCGAAAGATCCGTCCAGCCGGCCAGAGTATGTTTTTTGCCCCCGTCCGTTGAGAAGATAACGCCCGGTGTTGGGATCCACATCGGGAATCGGTGCAAAGGGGTCGCTACCCGCGGCAATCGTGTAGACCGGAATACCCTTGTTTTTGGCCAAGCCGGCCGCCTCCACGGGATCCAGGACTCCGGAGTTGTTTTTTCCGTCAGTCATCAGAATGACAAAAGCCCCCTTCCGCGTTCCTTGCTCCATCCTTTGTGCTTGGGAGAGCCGGGAAAGGGCAAGCCCAAGCCCGTCTCCCACTGCCGTGCCCTGCTCCCGCACCGCACCGATCCTCAGTCGTTGCATCTGGCGAGCCAGCCACGAATGATCAAAGGTCAATGGGGACAGCGTGAAGGCCCTGCCGCTATAGATCACAACCCCAATTCGGTCCGTCGGCCGCTTAAGAATAAACGATTCGATGATCGGCCGGATGGCTTCGAGTCGGTTGATCCGGTTGCCGAACTTGTCTTGATAATCTTCTGCCAGCATGCTGAGAGAAAGATCAATAGCCAACATGATGTCGTAGCCTTTTTGGCGGACCTGCTTTTTTTCCTCCAGTTGCTGGGGTCGGGCCAAGGCGACCACCAAGGCCCCAAAGCCGGCCGCGGCTAGAATCGAAGGCATCCGCCCCAAGGAAACTGCCGGCGCGCCCGCCCATTTCGACACGCGGGGAATGACCAGAACGGGACGCGGGCGACGACTCCTCCACCACACCGCCAAAGCCAAAAGGAGCAAGGCCAGCAGCCAAATCGGTTCGGCCAGGGTCCATCCCCCCGGGAGAAACGTTGGCGCCGGATTCATCGCCGGACTCCCTTCATCCGTCGTTTGAAAAAAGCCACCATCTGATCCAGCGGATCTCCGTCCGTGCCGACCGTCAGACGCTGCAGCGGACTGGGAAACCAGTCTTCCCACGCCTCCTCCCTTTCCTTTTTCCATGCATCGTGGCGGCTCTGGCTTTCAAACGTTCCCGTATCGAGAACGCCAGGACCTCCCCCGTTTCCGGATCCACCGCCGGAAGTATGCCCGCGGAGGGAAGGTCCAGATCCCAAGGGTCGTCCACTCGGACCCCGATGATCTCATACCGCTTCTTCAGAGCGGCCCAACCCACCCCGGGCGCTCTCGGGGGGAAATCCCCAAACCAAAGAACCACGCTGTGCTTGGGAAAGGCGTGAAAGAACAGTTTCCAATCCACCGCCACCTCGGATCCATCTTCCAATTTGGGGATGGGCTGGCCCAGCAAGGTGGCCGCGGTGCGGACAATGTTCACCCGGCCTCGCACCGGTTGCCGGACCTCGTGCCCCGTGGGTGTGGCGTGCCAAAACCCCACCCGGTCCCGGTTGCCGGCCGCGGTGAGGGCGAAAAGGCCGGCCACTTCCAGCAGCGCTTCACGTTTGGTCCGGCTACCGGAACCAAATTGGAGGGAGGGGGTGTCCTCCAGCAGAAGGATCACGGTGAGTTCCCGTTCCTCGATGAACTTTTTGCGGTACAGCTCGCCCAACCGGGCGGAAACGTTCCAGTCAACATCCCGGATGTCGTCACCGTACTCGTATTTGACGACCTGATCGAATTCGCGCCCCCGTCCCCGAAACGCGGAGCGATATTCACCCCCGAGGAAGGAGTCGGCTGCCATGCGGACGCGCCACTCCAGTCGGCGAAGCATGGCCAGCGGAGCCTTGCGGGCGGTTTCGCCGGGGCCGGTCACGGTGGTCATCCTGAAATTTCCTCCGCCGCCTCCTTAAACTCCTGCGGGAACCGGCACACGCTCCAGCACCCCCCGCAGAATTTCATCGGTGGTCGTCTCCTCCGCCTCGGCCTCATAGGTGAGGCCTACGCGGTGACGGAGAGAATCGAAAAACACATTCTGCACGACCTCCGGGGTTCCATGATCCATTCCCTGGAGCCACGCCAAGGCCCGGGTGGCCTGCACCAAGGCCAGGGAGGCGCGGGGGCTGGCCCCATACGAAAGAACCTTGGCCCCGCCTTTGTTCCCGCCGTTCGAACCGGTCGCGGCCTCCCGGGTCGCCCGCACCAGGGCGAGCATGTAGGCCTGCAGGGGCGGACTGAGGTGCACATCGTCCACCTGATCGCGCAGGGCGAGAAGCTCCTCGCCGGAAGAAACCGCCTTTAGCTTGGGTTGTTGGGTCAACTGGCCCCAACGATCCATCATCGCCCGCTCCTCCTGCTCGGACGGATAGTCGACCAACAACTTGAAGAGGAACCGGTCCGTTTGCGCTTCGGGAAGCGGATATGTTCCCTCCTGTTCCAACGGATTTTGTGTAGCCATGACCAGGAAAGGCCGGGGGAGTGGGTGGGTTTCACCTCCAATCGTGACCTGCCTCTCCTGCATGGCCTCCAACAAGGCACTCTGCACCTTGGCCGGGGCGCGGTTGATTTCATCCGCCAGCACCAGATTGGCAAAGACCGGGCCTCGATGGACGCGGAAATTCCCCTCTTTGGGCTGGAAGACCATTGTTCCCACCACGTCGCTGGGCAGAAGATCCGGGGTGAACTGGATCCGCTCGAACTCGAGGCCCATCGCGGCACCAAGGCTTTTGATCAGCAGGGTTTTGGCCAGGCCGGGCAAGCCCTCCAGCAACACGTGCCCGTTGGAAAGCAGGGCCACCAGAAGGCGTTCGATGACCACATCCTGCCCAATAATAGATTTTTGGACCTCCCCCTTGATTCGTGCCGCCCAGTCCGTTCCTCCTTTAGCCATGATTCATCAACCTCCTTGAATCCCACATCATCGCAAGTCTTGCCGAAAATTCAACCCTCCCACGGATTCCGTCAGGGGCAGGAGAAGGTTCCCCGTCCTTTTTCGAACTTTTCCAACCGGATCCCCTTGGGGGCGGAAAAGAATTCCGCCAATCTGGAGACATCCTCAACCCACCTGCTCCAAGAGCGGAATACCACCGCCGGCGGCAGGGGCATTTTTCCGATCGAGCCCTCCATCCGGTAGATCTGCTCTCCTTTGTCATTCCGTTGCAGGATCAACTCTTGACGCAATATCACGGTGTACCCCAACAGCCTGCCCGCACGCTCCAGAATCAGTCCACCATCCAGAAATTGAATTTTCCATCCCTCGACTTTCACCACCAGAATTTCAAAGAGTGACAGGGCTCCGGGTTGGAGTCTTTTTTTGCACCATTCGTTCAGATCCATGTCCCTCAGCTGAAGTTCCCGTGGAAACGGTTTTTTCTGCCCCACGGTCTCCCACATAAGTTCCTCCAGAACGGAGGCGTTTCCACCGCTCCCCGTATCCAAGGGTTCCGGATGGGCCAGAGCCAACCCGGTGCCGCGCCCAATCAACCCGACCACCAGAAGTCCTCCCAAAATCCAGGCCGGGCCCTTCCACCAAGCCCTTCGACGCATCAGCTCGAGAATTCCGTGAAACAGAAAGCTGATGCCGAAAAAAATCCCGACCGTCGCCGCCGCGAGTGAAGCCAGCAGGGTTCCCTGTCCGATGAGGATCGGGGAGATGTCCGGGGGGTGGATGGTTTTGAGAAAAGCCTCTTGGGCCGCCGATTCCCTTGCCCCGCGTTCCCTTTCCCACTCCTCGCTGGAAAGCCATCGCCCCTCAAACTTTCTCCTCCCCTCCCGCAGGTTCCGGAGCTCAATTTCCCACGGGTCCAACAGTTGTTGGATTTCCGCGGTCCGAGCGGGGAACTCTTTTTTCAATTTCTCCAAGGCGCTAATCCGGGCCTCCGGTTGCTCCGGAGTGTAAGCCTCCATGGGGTCATAAGCCCCGGGAATCGCCGCAGAAACCGCCCGTGCAAAGGCATCCTCGGCCCTGGCCAGCGCCTCGGGATCGTTGGCGTTGGGCATTTTGTCCAGAAGCTCCTTCCATTTTTCCACCTGCTCCTGAAGGGGTTTTTCCAGCGAGGGGGCCTTGTTTTTTGCCTCGAGAAGAAGATTGATGGCCCGGACGGCTTCCTCCCGCTCGATCTTGGCCTCCCCTTCGGGTAAAGCCGGAATCACTGCCAGGATGCGCCCCCCCGCAACCGTCCTGGTTTTCCCATCCTGTTCCTCCAGAACCACGATTCCCTTTTGCGAGGTCTGTCTCTTTTCCTTGGCCACCCGAATCAATTCGGAAGGCTCCTCCGGCCTCTCTCCCTCAAGGATAACCCAAGAAGGTGCCGCCAGGAGCACGGAGGAGAATATTGCCGCCGCCGCCAACCCGATGGCAGGCAGGCCCCAGCAGACCGCAGGCCTCAAGAAATAAGTTTCCGGGCCGCCGCCGCAATATCCTTCGGACCCATAGCGAAGTGCTCGTAAAGCTCGCGGGCGCTGTAGGCCGATCGGCCAAACTCACCCTTCATTCCGATGGCCGCGGTTTTCAGGCTGACCCCGGCCAAACAAAGGGCGTGCACCAGCATGGCCCCCATCCCGGCAACGATCTGGTGATCCTCCACCGTGATCAGCCTCCCCCCCGCCGCGGCAAGTAGCGGCTGCAGGGTCGCCAGATCCGGCCGGTTGACGAAAGGATTGTCCACCACGCAGGCCTGCTTTCCTTCCTTGGCCAAAATCTCGGCCGCTTCCAAAGCAAGGGGAACCATGGGTCCGCTCGCTACGATGACCACGTCCTTGCCCGGCCTTGCCACCGTGGCTTTGCCCCAGGGGTAGCCGTTGGGCCTCTCCCCGATCTTGGCCGGAAAATCCTCCCGCCCGGCGAAGAACAGCGCACTTTCCCCTTCATGCCCGGCCTGCCGCTCTTTGGCCAGCCGTCGGAACGCCTCAAGCATCAGTGCCTCCGCCTGCTCTGAACAGCTGACCGCGATGGCCAGGGTATGCGGGATGGAGCTGACGGCGGAAAAATAGGTGGTGGCCTCATGGGAAGCCCCGTCCGCCGCATCCTGAAAACCCGCATGGGTAAACGCCGCCACCACCGGCCCCTGTGAAAGCGCCGACATGATCAGGGGCAAATTTCCCTTGGTGATCCCAAACTGGGAAAACGTGTCCGCCACCGGAAGAAATCCGGTTTTGGCCAACCCGGTGCACGTGCTGATCATGTTGGCCTCCGCCACCCCAATGTCGAACGAACGCCCCGGCACGGCTTTCTGAAACGCTGCCACTCCTGTCGAGCCCGGCAAATCGGCGCTGATCGAAACCACGGGCAATCCCTCCTTTGCCGCCAAAGTCATGGCCCGCGCAAATCCGGCCTGAACTTTTTCTTTCTTAACCGCCGGCGCGCCCGCCGCAGGGGCTGTTTTTTTGGCCGCCTGTTTTTCCTCCCAGCCTTTGCGCAACGATTCCGCCCAAGCCTTGAGCTCCGCGGGTGTTTTGCCGCCGGTGATCTCCTCGACAAAGGAAATGATTTTCTCGCCATCCTTCAGGGGAAACCCGTGCCCGCCTGAGGAATTTTGCTCGGTCTCCTTCACCCCGTAGCCCTTCACCGTCTTGACCCACAGACAAACGGCCCGCCGCGGATCCCCTTTCGCCTCCGCCACCGCCTGCTCCACGGCCTGATAAACTTTTTCCAAATTTTGCCCTTCGGTCACATGCCGGACGTTCCACCCCAGGGAGGCCAG
>RHAF01000077.1 GCA_010028775.1 Verrucomicrobiota bacterium
CGTCCCCCCCCAAAGGCACCCTCCACCTCGTGCGGCAGAGTGCTCGGACCAATGTTGTAAATATGAAGGTTCTTTTTGGCGTTCTCCGTGCCCTTGCGAATGGCCTCGCTGACCTCACGGGCCTTGCCGAAGCCGACCCCAACCTTACCTTTGTTATCACCGACCACCATCAGGGCGCTGAAGCTGAAACGGCGACCCCCCTTAACCACCTTGGCACATCGGTTCACGAAAACGACCTTCTCGAACATTTCCGAAGGCGTGCGCGTACGATCCCGGCGCTGGGTCGGTTCAGGTGTGGGAATGTACTCCGAGGTCTTGGAGAAGGCCTTTTCCGGGGCCGCCTCCGTATCCTTGATCTCCACGGTCTCTTCAGTGACTGGTGCGCTGCTCATCGGATTACCTCGCTTAGAATTTCAGGCCGCCCTGGCGGGCCGCCTCGGCAAAGGCTTTGACCTTGCCGTGATATAGGAAACCGCCCCGGTCAAAGACCACGCTGGAGATCCCTTTTTTGGAAGCCCGTTCAGCCATGGCCTGCCCAAGTTTCGCCGCCCCGGCCAAATTGGCTTTGATGGATTTTTTCAGGCTCTCCTCGAGACTGGACACGGCCGCCAGGGTCTTGCCGGCCGAGTCATCGATCAACTGGGCATAGATGTTGCGGCCGCTGAACGAAACACAGAGACGTGGCTTGGCACTCTCGCCACGCACACGGCTGCGAACACGCTCATGGATGCGAATACGGCGTTCCCTGCGAATTTTGGATGGATTAGGCATGAGATGTTAGGCCGACTTGCTTTGCGCAGTCTTGCCCTCCTTGCGACGGATGTTTTCCCCGGCATAGCGCACGCCCTTACCCTTATAGGGCTCGGGCGGGTGGTAGCCGCGGATGTCGGCGGCCACAGCACCGACCAGCTGCTTGTCCGAACCTTCGATGGTCAGGCGCACGTTGTCCGCCACGGTGATTTTGATCTCCGCCGGAATGGGATACTCGATGGGATGGGACTTGCCGAGATTCAGGACAAGTTTCTTCCCTTGGACGGCGGCCTTGAATCCCACCCCGATGATTTCCATCTGCTTCACGTAACCCGTGCTCACCCCATGAATGACATTGCTGACCAAGCTACGGGCCAACCCGTGCAGGGACCTGGACGTGCGCTCTTCGTTTTCCCGCGAAAGAACAATCCTTCCCTGGTCCACCTTGGCACTGATCTTAGGAGGAAGATTGAGGCCCAGTTTGCCTTTGGGACCCTCCGCTTTCAGACGATTGCCCTCCACCGCCACCTTGACGTTGGCTGGAACCACAACCGGGGAATTGCCTATGCGGGACATTTTACCAGACCACGAGGAGCAACTCCCCGCCCACATTCTGTTTTTTTGCCTCTTCCCCAGACATAACTCCCCGGGGGGTGGAAAGAATCGGCACGCCCAACCCGCCCAGGTAGCGCGGGATCTCACGGACACCCACGTACCGGCGTAATCCGGGCTTGGAGAGCCGACGGATGCAGGTGATGGCCTTCCCGTTTCGCGAGCTCCCCGCCTTGAGGGAGATATGGAAATCGGTGTGTTTTCCCTCTTTCTTCAACTCAAAATCTTCAATGAAGCCCTCTTTCTTAAGGATGGCCAGAACGTCGCCACGCATGCGTGAATGCTTGGTCTTGATCTTCTTGAGTCCCGCCGTGGAGGCATTGCGCAACTCGGTCAAAAAGTCAGCTAAGGGGTCGGTTACCATAAAGTTCCTTTACCAGCTGGCCTTGGTCACGCCGGGGATCTCCCCGCGGAGCGCCATCTCCCGGAACTGAATGCGGCTCACCCCAAAACGCCGGATGTAAGAGCGACGCCTTCCGGAAATCGAACACCGGTTGTACTTCCGGGTCGAAAACTTGGGTTTCTTCTTCTGCTTAAGCCGCCAACACTTCTTGGCCATGGTGTTTCTCCTTGTCGCCGGTCTTGGCGGTTTGATCGGGGGAATGGGAACGCGCGATGAAGGGCATTCCCATCTGCAAAAGCATCTCCCGGGTCTCTTCCCGGTTCTTTCCGCTGGTGACAAACGTCACGTCGAAGCCCAGGTTCCGTTTCACCTTATCGAGCTCGATTTCAGGAAAAATGGAATGATCCTTGACCCCTAGGGTGTAGGCTCCCCTTCCGTCAAAACCCCGGTTCGGGATGCCCCGGAAATCGCGGATTCGGGGCAACGCTGCCCGGATGAAGCGAAGCATGAAGTCATACATCATCTTGCCACGAAGGGTGACCTTGCAACCGATCTCCTGGTTCAACCTCAGGTTGAAATTGGAGATGCTCTTCTTGGAGCGCGTCTTGATCGGTTTTTGACCGGCAATCAGGGTCAGGTCATGCACCGCATCCTCCAGCGCGTTCTTCACGTCGCCCGAGGAGCCAACCGAACAGTTAAGAACAATCTTCTCCAGCTTCGGCACCTGGTGGACATTCGCGTAGTTGCGCGCCTTGAGCATGGCGGGCACCACGGATTTCAAATAATGGTTTTTAAGGTCGTTTTCCATGGCTTATTTCTTGGCCTTGGCGGGCTTTTTCTTCTCCTTGGTCTTGGAGGGCGTCGGACGATTCAGCAACTTGACGTTTGAGATGTGGATTGACCCCTCCCTCTCGACAACCCCGCCCTTGGGGTTGTCCTGGGTCGGGCGGACATGACGTTTGATCATGTTCACGCCCTCGATCAAAACCCGGAAAGAGTCGGTTTTGACCTCAAGGATCTTGCCCTTACGGCCGCGCTGGGATCCCGTGATCACCTCGACCTCATCTCCTTTTCTCACGTGAAAACTCATGGATGACCTCAGAGGACCTCGGGGGCCAGGGAAACAATCTTCATGAAGTTCTTTTCGCGCAACTCGCGGGCGACCGGGCCGAAAATACGCGTTCCCCGCGGGTTGGAATCCTTGTCGATGATCACCGCCGCGTTGGAATCAAAACGGAGATAGGAGCCGTCGGCCCGACGGATGGGAAACTTGGTTCGCACGATCACCGCCCTAACCACTTCGCTCTTTTTGACCGTGCCGTCCGGGGCGGCCTCTTTGACGTTGGCCGTGATCACATCCCCCACCTTGGCGGTGAGGGTCTTGCGGCCAATCACCCCGATCATCGTCGCCTTGCGGGCGCCGGTGTTGTCGGCGATGTTCAGCCAGGAACGGATCTGGATCATGACGCCGCTCCCGCCGGTGCTTCGGCTTGGGCCAACACCTCCACCAGCTTCCAGCGCTTCAGGCGGCTCAGGGGACGGCACTCCACAATGCGGACCGTGTCTCCCTGCTTGGCCTTCTTGTCCTCGTCATGGGCATAAAGTTTTTTCCGCAAACGGATGATCTTTTTATACTGGGGATGAGCCATCCGCCGCTCCACCTGGACCACGATGGTTTTCTCCATTTTGGCGGAAACCACCTCGCCGATTCTCTCTTTGGCCACCACAGTCTTGGTTGAGGGGGTGCTCATTTGGCTCCCTTCACCGCGGCCTGGTGACGATTCTCCATCCGGGCCGTTTCGATCCTTGCGATCGAACGCCGGATCTCCCGGAGACGGCTGGGTTTTTCCAGCTGTCCGGTCTGTTGCTGGACACGCAATTGGAACCGCTCACGACGGAGTTCCTCCGCCTTGCGGGTCAATTCCGCCTCCTTCAGTCCGCGTACTTCTTCGATCTTCAAAACACCAGTCTCCTCTCACGGTTGATGAACCGGGTGGCCATCGGCAACTTGCTTGCCGCCAACCGGAAACACTCTTTCGCATCGATTTCGGCCAGGCCGTCGAGCTCGAAAAGGATAGTCCCAGGCTTGATAACTGCCACCCAAAATTCAGGCTGCCCCTTTCCCTTACCCATGCGGGTTTCCGGCGGACGAGCAGTCACGGACTTATCAGGAAAGACCCGAATCCAAAGCTTTCCCTTCCGCTTCATGTTGCGGGTCAGGGCCACGCGGGCAGCTTCAATCTGAATATTGGTCAACCAACAACGCTCCAGGGCCTGCAAGCCGAAGGATCCGAACGCCAGGGTGATGCAACGGGTGGCGAAGCCTTTTCGGCTGCCCCGCTGCGTCTTGCGGAATTTAACTCTTTTGGGGACTAGGGGCATATTTCGAAAGGCGGCTTAGGCCTTGTCCTCCGGTTGGCAGATCCAAACCTTGACGCCGATTTTGCCCGCCACGGTCATCGCTTCGGCGAAGCCGTAGTCAATATTCGCCCGCAAGGTATGCAAAGGCACCTTACCCTCATGATATTGTTCTGTCCGGGCGATTTCCCCTCCCCCCAATCGGCCTCCCACACGGATCTTCACCCCGGCCGCACCGAAATCGAGGGTGGTCTGCATCGCTTTTTTTACCGCGCGGCGGAAGGAAACCCGTCGCTCCAACTGGAGGGCAATGTTTTCCGCCACCAACTGGGCATCCAATTCGGGGTTCTTGATTTCTTTGACATCGATCAGAACCTCGCGGTTTGGGGTCAGTTGCTGGGTTTCGTCACGGAGTTTGTCCAGTTCGCTCGCTTTTCGCCCAATGACCAATCCTGGACGGGCGGTATGCAGGGTCACCCGCACGCGATTGGAGGCACGCTCGATCACAATCTTCGAGATCGCGGCACTCTCCAGACGCTTCTTGATGAAGTGACGGATCTGGTAATCCTCATGCAGAAAAACAGGGAAATTCTTTTTGTCCGCATACCACACGGAACGCCAGTTGCGCGTAACCGGGAGGCGGAAACCGATTGGATGTGTCTTTTGTCCCATAACTTGCCTTATCCCTTCCCTTCCGTCTTCGTTTTGGCCGACTTCTTGGTTTTGGCCACAGGCTTTTCCACCGTGGGGGCGGCCTCACGAAGGGTGATGCGAATATGGCTGGTGCGTTTCCGGATCGGGCCCGCGCTTCCCCTTGCCTTGGGTTGAAAACGATGGAAGGTCGGTCCCTCTCCCACCATGACTTCGTGCACCACGAGCTTGTCCGCCGGGATGGAATGATTGTTTTCCGCATTGGCCACGGCCGAACGGAGGGTTTGAATAAGAAGACGGGCCGACTTCTGCGGAGCAAATCGGAGACGGGCATCGGCCTCAGGCGCCGCCAACCCCCGAAGCGCCCGAGCGATATCCCGGATTTTAAAGGCGGACATGCGGGCGTACTTCATTTCGGCCCGTGAAGTTTTTAATTCGTTGCTCATTTTTCAGCTAAGATCGCGGCGCGATCCCCCACTTTAAGTTCTGTGCCCTGTTGAAGTTGTTCGGTCATGCCGGCAGAAATCAGTTCACGAACCTCGATCAAACGACAACTCCCCACCACCTTGTCCCCGCGCAGGATCCGGAAAGGCATTCCCTCTCTCGCCCCTTGAGCCCGGCCTAAGTTCAAAACCAAGGCCTGCTGCTTCCGATCCACGGCCACCACTTGGGCATCCGTGACTCCGGAAGCCAAAGGACGTGCCTCCCCCGCATTCCGGACCGCTGCAAGGAAATCACGCTTCAGGGATTCGAAATCAGCACGGGCAGAGGCTTTTTGGGTCGAATCATTCTCCCCCGCCCAACGGATGGAGGCCTCGATGAGTTTCTCGGCTTTCTGCACCAGGGTTCCGCGATCTTTCTGCGCACGGATCAGCTCTCCGGAAAGCCGCGCCACCTTATCCTGGGCATCGTGCACTTCGGGACTCAAGGCCGTCAGGCCCAAAACTTCGTCCCTTCTCTTCAATTCCAGCCAAGCCTCGCGGTAAGCCTTCGCTTCGGCTTGGGCCATCGCGAGCTCATCGACTGCAATCTTCGGCGCCGCAAAGGCGACCGCGGTGCACAGGCAAAGGAAAAGGAAAGGGGCGGGCTTCATCACTTGGTCACCTTCTCGGTATGACCACCGTGCTTCTTGAAGACACGGGTCGGGGAAAACTCACCCAGCCGGTGTCCGACCATATTTTCCGTCACAAAAACCGGGTTAAAGGCCTTGCCGTTGTGCACCAAAAAGGTGTGCCCGACAAATTCAGGAGCGATCATGGAGCGCCGGGACCAGGTTTTGATCGGCTTTTTGGCACCCCCCATTTTCTGGATTTTTTCCATCAAATGGTCGTCCATGAA
>RHAF01000078.1 GCA_010028775.1 Verrucomicrobiota bacterium
ATTTTCTGGGCGAGGGGGAGTTCGATGCCTAGGGCGTTGGCCAGGGTTTGGACGGCCTGTTCCAACTTCTGTTCGAATCCGGCAACTTCGGTCTTGTCCTCCTCCACGTCGATCTGCCAACCGGTGAGGCGGCTGGCCAGGCGGGCGTTGTGGCCTTTGCGTCCGATGGCGAGGGAAAGGTTTTCCGCATCGACCAAGGCACGAACGCGGTGGTTGGGTTCGTCGATCTCGATCTTGCGAAGTTTGGCCGGCTTGAGGGCCTCGATGACCAGCTCGTGCACGTTGGGGGACCAACGGAAGAGGTCGACCTTCTCGTTGTTAAGTTCGCGGACGATGTTTTTTACCCGGGATCCGCGGATGCCGACGCAGGCGCCCACGGGGTCAACCTTCTCGACGTCGGACCAGACGGCGATCTTGGTGCGGAAGCCCGGTTCGCGGGCGAGGGATTTGATCTGCACCACGCCGTCGTTCAGCTCGGCGACCTCGAGGGCGAGGAGGCGGCGGACAAAATCGGGGCTGGCACGGGAAAGAATGATTTCCGGGCCACGGGGACCGCTCTGCACGGCCATGACAAGGGCGCGGATCCGTTCGCCGGGGGTGTATTCCTCGGTGGGGACGCGCTCGCGGGAAGGCATGATGCCCTCGAACTTGCCGAGATCGATGACCACATCGGCCCGTTCAAAGCGACGTACGGTGCCGGCCACGATGTCGCCCACACGGCCTTGGAACTCCTCCATGATCATCGTTTTCTCGATGGAGCGGAGGTTTTGGTTCATGGCCTGTTTGAAAACCTGGGCGGCGATACGGCCGAACTGCTTGGCATCGAGTTCGATCTCCACGAGGTCGCCGAGGCGGGCGGAGGGGTTGACTGAGCGGGCTTTGACGATGGAGACCTCCTCGGGGTTCGGACGGGCGCGGTCGGTGGCCTTGAGCTTGGCGAACATCTGAATTTTTCCGGACTTCTGGTCGAGGTTGACGCGGATTTCCGTCTCCAGGGGGTAAGTCTTGTGGGCGGCGGTCACCAAGGCATTCTCAATCACCGTGGCCATGACCTTGCGGCTTATGCCCTTCTCCTTTTCCATGTAATCGAGTACCGTAAGGAAGTCTTGTGTGTTCATGTGCTTATATGTTTTTGTTGTCGGAGAGGGCTTTTGGCGAAAAAAAGGGTGGAAACCGCTCGAGTTCCCACCCAACCACCGCCGAGAGTCAACTCCGTTGAAACCTTATCAAAACGGGGGTTATGGTCAATCCGCGAAATCGGGTGTCTCCCCTTTTGCATAAACCCTTTATGAAGGCAAAAATCGGCCTGATCGCAGGCAAGGGGCTCTATCCCGAATTGGTGCTGGAGGGGGCTCGAGCCCGGGGGATCCACTTGGCGGTGGCGGCTTTTGAGGGGGAGACTGATCCGCGGGTGGCCTCCCGGGGCAGGCCGGTGGAGTGGATGCGGGTAGGACAGTTGGGCCGATTGATCTCTTTTTTCAAAAAATCGGGGGTCCGGGAGGTGATTTTCGCAGGTCAAATCACCCCCAAACGTCTCTTCGACCTCCGGCCCGACCTGAAGGCACTATGGATTCTCGCCGGTCTGAAGGAGAGAAACGCGGAGACCCTTTTTGGGGCGGTGGTGAGGGAATTGGAAAAGGCGGGAATCCGGGTTCTCCCCGCGACGACGTTTGTCGGGCATCATCTGGCCGGGGTAGGGCATCTCGCCGGACCCAAGCCTCCCCGGCATTTGCCGAAAGAGATTGCCTTTGGATGGCCGCTGGCCAAGGCGCTGGCCAAGATGAACATTGGGCAGAGCCTGGTGGTGCGAAGGGGAACGGTGATGGCGGTGGAGGGTTTCGATGGAACGGATGCGACGTTGAAACGGGGCGGGGAGATTGCCGGCGAGGAGGCGGTGGCGATCAAGGTGACTTCCCCCCGGCAGGATATGCGCTTTGATGTCCCGGTGATCGGACCCCAGACCCTTCAGGCCGCGTCGGCGGGGCGTCTGGCCGCGATCGTGGTAGAGTCCGGCAAAACCCTGATCCTCGAGGGCAGGGAGGTCGCCAAGCTGGCGGTTCGGCACAAAATCTGTCTTTGGGGTCATGCCGGGAGGGGATCGAAATGAGCCAACCGGTCAAAGTCGGGGTGGTGGGGGTGGGACACATGGGGAAGGAACACGCGCGGATTTACGCGGAATCGCCCAAGGCCGAACTCGTCGGCGTGCACGATCTGGATCCGCACACCGCAAAAAAAATTGCCGACAAGTGCAAGACCCGGGTTTTTACCACCCTTGGGGAGATGGTGGATCAGGTGGAGGCGGTCAGTGTGGTGACCCCGACCGTCACCCATCTGGCCTCCGCCGAGCCGTTTTTGAAAAAAGGAAAGCATGTGTTGGTGGAAAAACCGATCGCCATGGACACCCGGGAGGCCCGGGCCATGGTGGAGTTGGCGGAGAAGAACGGGGCCAAACTGGCGGTGGGGCATGTGGAGAGGTTCAATCCTGTCCTTGCGGCGTTGGAGGAAAGACTGGGACGTCCCCGGTTCATCGAGGCGCACCGCCTCTCGCCCTATCCGGGGCGAAGCACGGATATCGGGGTGGTGATGGATCTGATGATTCACGACCTGGAAATCATCCTCCATCTGGTCCGTTCGCCGGTGGCCTCGGTGGATGCGGTGGGGGTACCGGTGCTGAGCAAGGGAGAGGACATCGCCAACGCGCGGATCCGTTTCCAAAACGGGTGCGTGGCCAACATCACCACCAGCCGGATCAGCCCGGAGAAGCTGCGCAAGATCCGTGTGTTCCAGGACGACGCCTACCTCTCGCTCGACTACATGAAGCAGGAGGGGGAGATCTACAAGCGGTTGGACGGAAAGATCACGCGCGACAAAATCCCCGTGATGAAGGGAGAGCCGTTGAAAAACCAGCTGGAGGAGTTTCTGGACAACGTCCGGCATGACACCGACCCGCGGGTGGGCGGATCCCATGGGTTCGCAGCCTTGCAACTGGCCTCGCAGATCTGCGGGCAGATGACGCCGATCGGGGCATGAGCGGGGCGGGACGGATCGAAGGGGCCCGCGTTTATTTTGTGGCGGGGGAGGCCAGCGGGGACCGGTTGGCCGCTGACCTGTTGCGGGCCCTGAAGAAAAACCATCCGGATCTGCGGGCTTTCGGGGTGGGCGGACCGATGCTCAAGGCGGCCGGTCAGGAGCAGAGCATGGACCTGGCCAAACATGCGGTGGTGGGGTTGACCGACGTACTGAGGCAACTGCCCAAGTTCCTGAAAATCTTCCGGGAGGTGAAGCATGAGATCGCCGAGCTGAACCCGGACGTGGTCATCCTCGTGGACTACCCCGGTTTCAACCTGCGTCTGGCCAAAGCCCTGCACCGCGGGCCGGACCGGCGGGCTGTGGTCTATTACGTCAGCCCGCAGGTTTGGGCCTGGAAAGCGGGGCGGGCCAAAACGATGGAAAAGATTCTGGAGCGTTTGCTCGTGATCTTTCCGTTTGAGGTGGAGTGGTTTGCCCGGCACGCCCCGCAGTTAAAAACAAGGTGGGTGGGTCATCCTTTGGCGGATCGGTGGATGGAACAACATCATGGGAGCAAGCGGGACGAGGTGCCTTGCATCGCGCTTTTGCCCGGCAGCCGCCCCAAGGAGATTACCCGTCATTGGCCGGTCCTGCTGGAAACGGCGCAGAAAATCGCTCATGAGCAGAGGAACATCCGGTTCATCTCGCTGGCGACAGATCCCGAGATGCGACAAAAGTTGGAAGAGGAATGGGGTAAGCATCCGATGAGTGGGGTGAGTCTCGATATTCTCTCCGGGCAGTCGTTAACCCAGTTGACGCGATGCACCATGGCGATCGTGGCCTCGGGTACGGCAACCCTGGAGTGTGCCATGGCCGGCTTGCCGATGCTGGTCATCTACAAAGCTTCGTGGTTGACCTATGGAGTCGGGCGGATGCTGGTGAAACTGCCCTACCTCTCGATGGTCAACGTGCTCGCAGGCGAGAAAGTGGTGCCGGAGTTTTTGCAGGGGGCGGCAAACCCGCAGAATCTGGCGCGTGCGGCCCTGCAGATTTTGCGAAACCCGCGGGGGGCCGAGTCGATGGCAGGAAGAATCCGGGAGGTGGCGTCCAAGCTCGGTGGAGCGGGAGCAGCGGAGCGGGCGGCGAAGGAGATTGAGGAGGCGATCCGTCTGCAACGGGCTTTAGTGGTCGCGGCAAAGGAGAGCGTCCGCGATGGCGAGAAGGGGAGCGGCGGGGGCGCCGAGGGGTCGTAGGGCGGACCGGGCGGCGGCGGTGAGGCGATCGGCCTCCCGGCGGGCGCCGTTCAGGCCCAGCAGGCGGGGGTAGGTGGCTTTGCCGGAGGACTGGTCCTTGCCGATGCTTTTACCGAGTTTTTCCTTGGTCGAGGTGATGTCGAGGATGTCGTCGATGACCTGAAAAGCCAGGCCGAGGGCCTGACCGAAGTGGGTGAGATGGCGGATCATTTCCGGTTTGGCTCCGACGGACATCGCGCCAAGGCGAAGGGAGGTGGTGATGAGGGCACCGGTTTTGGCTCGGTGGATTTCCATAAGTTTTTTAAGGGGGATGCGCTTCTTCTCCGAATCGAGGTCCAGTATCTGGCCGGCGATCAGGCCGAGGCTGCCGGAGGCGTGGGCAAGTTCCTTCACGAGGTCGGCGGGGGAGAAGCGGCGGTTGGGTTTGGTGCGGGCCACGGAGGCGAAGGCTTCGGTCAGAAGTCCGTCTCCCGCGAGGACAGCGACGGCTTCCCCAAAAACGCGGTGGTTGGTCGGGCGGCCGCGGCGGAAATTATCGTCGTCCATACAAGGGAGGTCGTCATGGATGAGGGAATAGGTGTGGATGCATTCCACGGCGCAGGCCGAGGGAAGGGCGAGGGATTCGGATCCCCCGGCAGCCCGGGCGGCGGCCAGGCAGAGTATGGGGCGAAGCCGTTTGCCCCCGGCGAGCAGGCTGTAGCGCATGGCTTTATGGATGAGGGCGGGGTGCGCCTTGGGGGAGATCAGGCGGTCGAGGGCCTTTTCCACCACCGGAAGACGGGATTTCCAATAAGCGTGCGGATTCACCGGGATGATATGACGAACTTTGTCGGGGAATGGCAAGCGGGAAGGAGAAGATCGCATAGTGAATGGGTTCTATCCCGGGTCCGCATCATCCCATATTCCTATGAAAGCAGGATAATCGGGATCGCAGGCTGGTCAAAGGAGGGGCGGAATGGCTGAATTTTATGCAGAGCGGTATTTCCCAAAGCTGGAATGGGGGATGGGGGTGGCGTAAGTTGGTTCAATGTCGACCAAGGTTCAGCAGACGGAAAGCTGGAAAATCGGGGATCGGGAATTTCAATCCCGCCTACTGGTTGGCACCGGAAAGTTTCCCTCCGTCCCGGCCATGCAGTCGGCCCTGGAGGCCAGCGGAACGGAGATCGTCACGGTGGCGTTGCGTCGGGTGGACCTGACCGGACACAAGGATCCGCAGGCCGACATGCTCGAGGAGATCGACCAGGAAAAATATCTGGTGTTGGCCAACACCAGCGGGGCGATGAATGCGGAGGAGGCGGTCCGTCTGGCGCGCCTGGCGGTGGCGGCCGGATTGCCCAAGTGGGTGAAGCTGGAGATACACCCCGACCCGCGATATCTACTGCCGGATCCGATCGAAACCCTGAAGGCGACGGAGGTTTTGGCCAAAGAGGGATTTACCATTTTGCCTTACATCAACGCCGATCCGGTGTTGGCCAAGCGGCTGGAGGAGGCGGGAGCCGCCACGGTGATGCCCTTGGGAGCTCCCATCGGATCCAACCGGGGAATCGAAACGCGGGCGCAGATTGAAATCATCATCGAGCAAGCCTGCGTGCCGGTGATCGTGGATGCGGGGTTGGGGGCTCCCTCCCATGCGGCCGAGGCGCTGGAGATGGGGGCAGATGCGGTGTTGATCAACACGGCGATTGCGGTGGCAGAGGATCCGGCAGCGA
>RHAF01000079.1 GCA_010028775.1 Verrucomicrobiota bacterium
GAGGACATGACGAAAGAGGACGACTCTTTCCGCCAGACCTTTGGCGCGTGCGGCGGTGACATATTCGGCCCGAAGGACGTCGAGCACGTTGGCCCGGAGAAGTTCAGCGGCCATAACGGACCCTCGGGTCGGACCAGGCCAGGGCGAGGTCGGAGATCAGATTTCCAATAATGAGAAGAGTGCAACCGACGACCACGGAACCGAGGACAACGAATTGGTCCTCGCGGATGAAGGCTTCGTAAACCAGACGGCCGAGACCCGGATAGTTCATGACATTCTCCACCAACAACGAGCCGCTCAACAAACCGGCGAAGGCGTAACCAATCGTGCTGAGAAGGGGATTGAGGGCGTTGCGGAGGACATGACGAAAGAGGACGACTCTTTCCGCCAGACCTTTGGCGCGTGCGGCGGTGACATATTCGGCCCGAAGGACGTCGAGCACGTTGGCCCGGAGGGAGCATGCCGGCCACGCCCCCCAGTCCGAGAACAAGGGTGGGAAGCACCAGGTGATGGGCGATGTCGAGGATCTGGTGGGAGGGAGATAGAAAGTCGTGATCGAGCGAGGTGAGACCGCCGATGGGAAACCAACCGGTGCGCGCGGCCATCCAGACGGCCAGCAGGGCGAGGAAAAACTCCGGAATGGCGAGGGCGAAGTAGGCGGCGGCGGATGTGAGGCGGTCGATCCATCCCCCCGGGCGAGCCGCGGCGAGGACGGCCAAAGGAACGGCCAGCGACCAGGCGAGAAGAAGGGAAGTGAGAGAAAGAAGGATGGTGGCGGGAGCCCGTTGGGCGATCAGTTGGCCGACAGGGACCTTGTAGGTCCAGGAGTAGCCGAAATCGAGGCGCAGAACGTTTCCCAGCCAGCGGATGTACTGTTCGTACCAGGGGCGATCGAGGCCGAAGGATTTCTGCAACTCGGCGATCAGTGCGGGGTTGATGTCCCGCTGGGCTTTGACCGGGGTGAGAAAATCGCCCGGGGCCAGGCTCATCAGGGCGAAGACGAGCAGGGTCACGGCCAGCAACATGGGGAGGAGAGCCCCGATACGACGAAGGATGAAAGCGGTCATGGGGTGAGCATGGGGGTCCAGAGTTCGTCCAAGTTCCAGACGAGGGATCCCAAGGGGGGGATCTTGATGTTTTTCCAGCGGTCTTTCAGGCCGACGTAGGCGTTGGCGGTGACGAGATAGATGTAGGGGGTCTCAACGCTCATGATCTTCTGCACCTCGTCGAAATATTTTCGACGGGTCGGGTAGTCGAGGGTGCGTAGCTGGAGGGACATGAGTTCGTCGATGCGGGCTTCCCACGGGGTGGCCGGGGTTTTCTGGTTGGGGTACCACTGGTGCAGCCGGCCTTTGGAGGAGAAGACGGAAATGCCGCCGGCCGGGTCCCCGCCGCCGGTCAGGCCGAGCATGCCTGCTTCGTAGTCGTAGGAATCCTGGATTTTTCCGACAAAAGTGCCGAAATCGAGAAAGGAGAGATTCACGGTGATACCCAGGTCGCGCATGTTTTCCTTGAAGGCGGTGGCCATGTTGGCGCGAAGCTGGTTTTCTTGGTTGGTGTTGAGGGTGAACTCCACGGGATATCCTTCGCGATCCCGGAGCTTTTGGTCCGGGCCCAGCCTGAAGCCCGCCTCGGTGAGGAGAGCGCGGGCCCGCGCGGGGTCATAGGGATAACGGGTGACGTTCGGGTTGTACCATTTTTTGTTGGCGGGGGTTTCCGGTCCCCAAAGAGGTTGGCCGCGGCCAAAAAGAACTCCGCGGACCAGGCCCTCACGGTCGATCCCGTGGGAGATCGCCTGGCGGAAGCGTCGATCGGTGAACCAGGCCAATTTGTGTGGCGGAACGAAGGGTTTGCCGGAGGCGTCCTTGCCCGGATTCTGGTTGAACCAGATAAAACCGGTGTTGGGAGAAGGGCCGCGGTTATGGACGGTAAAGCCGTAGCGGGACGAGTAGCGGCCGATCCAGGCCACGTTATCGGGGGAGAGGCCCTCGGCGTCCGTCTGTCCCGTGGCGAAGGCAAGGGTGCTGGCATTGGCGTCCTTGACGAGCTTGGTGACGAGAAAATCGACATAGGGAAGTCGGACTCCTTTGGCGTCGGCCCGCCAGTAGTGGGGGTTGGCCTCGAAGACAATGCGCTCGGCCGGTTGGTAGGAGCGAAGCCGAAAGGCCCCAGTGCCGACCAGGCGGTGGGGTTCCTTTTGGGCCGCGCTGACGTTCCAGGCCTTGAGCAAGGTGCCGTCGCGGAAAGCGGTTTCGAGTTCGTGTTTCGGCAGGATGCCCACGCCGCCGACGTATTCGAGAAAAGGAGCGAAGATTTCCGGACTGGTCAGGCGAACGGTCAGGTCGTCGATTTTCTCCACCTGGAATTTCTTTCCATCGACGGAAAGATCAAAGGCGGAACGGTTGGGGAAGCGGGGGTCGTAGATGGCTTGGAAGGTGAAGACGACATCGTCCGCGGAGAAGGGTTGCCCGTCCGACCAGCGGATTCCCGGACGCAGGTGGAAAGTGAAGGTTTGGTTGTCGGGGGCCACTTCCCAGCGGAGGGCCAGGCCGGGTTCGACCTCCTGGGTGACCGCGTTGTTGCGGACGAGGGAGTCGAGGAAGAGGCTGATGAAGCCTCCGGAGGTGGCATCCTCCGAGACCAGGGGATTGAAGGTGGACGGTTCGCCCGGGGTGGAATCGATAAAGACGCCTCCGCGATGGCCGGGTTCGACCCGTGCGGTGTCGATGCCTTGGGGAAGGGGAGGATCGTGGCGGGCCACTGGTTTTTTGGGAGCACAGGAAATCAAACCGCCGGTTAGCCAAAGAATCAAAAGGCAGGTGGGGAATGACCCAAGCATGAAGCGAGGAGTTTAAGAGTTTGGGGTTTGAACCCAAACCATTTTCCGCCTGATTGCCGACTTAATTTTCTCATTCGGTCCCCAATCCCTCCGCCTCGAGGTGGGCGAGCAAGGCGTCCCTTCTTCTGCGGGCCTCCTGCCGGTGGCGGGTTTCAAGGGAAACCCGAACACGACGCTTGGTGTAGTCGGGTTGATGGACGGTGTAGTGGATCCACCAGGTGCCGTGGTTGTTCCAGAGGTGATGATCCGGGTTTGCCGAATCGATTTTGATGCTGAGGGAGGCCACCGGGGCCTCGAGGGTTGTGGTGCTCATGGATACGTCTCCTTTTTTTTGACGCATCCCGATGCGGGCACAAAAAAACCGCCGACACATTCCTGTGCGGGCGGTTGGCCTGCGGAGAACTTCGTTCGAGCCGGGATCCCCCCGTCTCGCACATCGGAAAAGGACCTTGGGTCTTTTTCCAGCCACCGTGGGTTTCTCCCACCCCGGTTGGCGGTCTTTCGTGTTTCCACGAAAGCACTCGGAATGCTGGTTTTCTTATACGTTAGACCCGGAAGGGGGTCAAGGTCTGGAGCCCTTTATGACACGCGGGGCCCGGTGTTCAGGCGGCGGGTTTTTTCGCGGTCCCAAGTTCCTGAAGGTATTTGTCGGGATTCTTGTTGAAGGATTTGATGCAACCCTTGCAACAAAACCGTATGAGTTTGCCCTGATAAAGGCAGTCGATGGTCTCCCCCATGCCCCCAAGGTTGTCTCCGGATACGAGGCAGGTCTTCAGGGGATAGGTTTTGGCCTGTTCCTCGGCTTTCGCTTTTTCCTCTGGGGTTTTGGCGATCTGAGCTTTGGCCGGTTCGGTGGAGGTGGGGGGTTCGGCCGAGTGCAGGGTGTAGGAGAGGCCGACGCAGAGAGCCAAGAGGAGTGAAATAAAGTCTTTCATAAGGTCAATCTGCGGATGTTCGGGGTGGACGCAAGCCGCCCCCCGGCCAAAAAAGAGGATTACCTAGTAACGACGAGGGCAGCCCTTGTCCCCGTACGGTGAGATTTTGGCTCCCCCCCGTTCCAGCGGGACGGAGCCTGGGGAGGAACACCTGGATTTTTGGGTGGAGCAACACGCGTCCTCGCTCTTGCAACAATCTTTGCAAACCTTGTTGCAGTTTGCTACGGGGCAACAAGGGGCGCTGGCCGGGCAGCACTGACTGCACGTCCTGGTGCAAGGCTCGGCAGAAACTTGGTGGGAGAAGCAAAGACAGGCCAAGAGGACGAGGGGGAGATAAAAGGGAATTTTCATAGTGTCATTTTACCTTGGGAAGATGCTGGGTCAACGCCCCTCTGGGTTTTTTGGCCTCGGAGATTGGGACTTTCCAAGTGCTCTTTCCGCATCCTCGGGCCGGTGGAGCTCCGCATAGAGAGCGGCGAGCAGTCTCCAGATTGCCTGGTTTTGAGGATCCAGCAGGGAGGCTTTCTCCGCATAACGGACCGCATCCTCAAACCGATTGTTGCCTGTGCAGGCGGTGGCGAGGTTGAGCCATGCCCGGGAGTCTCCCGGGGCGAGTTGGGTCGCTTTTTCTGCGGCCTGGGAGGCGGCAGTAAAGTCCTTCATGGCATTGGAGGAGGCCGCCAGTTGGATCCAGCTACGCGGATCCTCGGGGCCCTTAAGGGTGGCGTTCTGGGCAGCGCTTCGGGCCTCGTTGAGTTGTCCCGTGGCCAGACAGGAGGCGGCCAGCATGGACCAAGCACGGGCCGAATCAGGATTGAGGCGGGTGGCCTCCTCAGCCGGTTTGCGGGCTTGGTCGTAGCGTCCCACCGAGAGCAACAGCTCGCTCAAGCCCTCCGCTGTATCGGCATCGTCGGGCTCAAGCCGATAAGCCTCCTCCAGCTGATTCACGGCCTCCTCTTTTCGTCCCATGGCCAGCAGCAAGGCGCATAGGAAACGCCGGGGCTCGGAATCCTTGGGGTCATAGGCGGCGGCGAGTCGGCCATCCGCCTCGGCATCGGAGGTATGACCCCAGGTTGCCCGAACCATGGCCCGCCGAAGATAAAGGCCGGAATCCCCCGGATGTCGATCAATGGCGGCTGATATGGCTTTTTCCGCCTTTCCGTAATCCTGGTCGAGAACGGTCTGCTCGGCAGCAGAAACGGCCGGGTCAAAAAAGGTGTTTTTTGTAATCCAGTCCGGAAGATTTTTTACGTCCACAAATCCGGGCGAGCCGAGGGATAGCTCCTGAAGCTTTTGCAGTGCCGCCAGCGTCACCGCCTCCGAACGGGCCGGAGCACCCCCACCCCGCATTCCCATCGATCCTCGGGAGGCCAAGCCGACGATTTCGCCCTGCTTGTTCATGACCGGAGAGCCAGATTGGCCGGGCACCATCGGCACGGTGGTCAGCATGGGGTGTTGGCCGCCCGAAGAGATGTAACGAAGCTTCCCGCGTGAGGTCAGCGGGATATCGATGGCCAGGGGAAAACCGGTTACAAAAAGCGGGTCTCCCTCCCGAGGGGATTCCTCGGCAAAACGGAGAAAGACCTGCTCCTCGGCATCGGTTTGCAGAAGAATGGCATCGAAAGAAAAATCACCCGGACAAACTTTTTTCACGGGAAAAACTTTTCCCAAGGCGTTGCGGAGAGAAAGGTTCTTTTTCCCGGCCACCACATGAGCGGCGGTCAGGGCGATTCCATTGTCGGTCATCCAACATCCTGATCCAATAACGAATCCTTTATTGTCCTGAACTTGGACCAAGGCCCTGGAGACAAAAGGCACGGGGGAGGCGGTCGACATCCGGTCGGGGCGGAGCATGCTGCCAAGCGAGCCGAGGGTCGGATCCCCCAAGGCGCCCGCTTTCTCCAAGGCCGCCTTGGCGGCGGCAATTTTGTTCTGGTGCAGCAGGCTTCGCCCGAGGATCCGTTGGACCGAGGGATCCTTGGGGGCGATCTCGAGGGCGGCCAAAGCGGCCTGCTCGGCCTCGGCGTAGCGGCCCGAAAAATCGAGCGCGCGTGCCTTGAGGATTCGGGCCTTGGGATCGTTTTTGTTCCACCAAAGGGCTTGGCTTGCGGCCATGACGGCTTTTTTTCCGCCTTC
>RHAF01000080.1 GCA_010028775.1 Verrucomicrobiota bacterium
CGTGCGGAAGTTCCGATTTACTGTCCGCCGCCATGATTTTTTGCTGGGGGGAGCCAGGGGTATGTCGGTCATCGATTACGGTGTAGATGCCGTGACGGGGAGTGTATTGACCTGTCATCAGGCAGGCACGCGTTGGCGCGCAATTAGGGGCACTGGCGTACGCCTGTTTGAAGATCAGGCCTTTCCTGGCCAGAGCGTCAATGTTGGGAGTCGGCGCCAAATCACCTCCGGCGAAACCCACATCCCGCCAACCCATGTCGTCGATTAGAATGAAGATGAAATTGGGACGCGTTTCAGCTTGGAGAACAGAGCATCCGCCGAGAATCAGGTATTGGACCCAGCGACCCCATCGAGGAGGGCGGCGACGATTATTTGGCAAAGGTGGTGGGAGCATCGGCTGCGATGGCAGCATCATAGTTTGCCTGTGCGCGGAAGTAGTCGGCCTGTGCCTCGACTCCAAGAACTTCGGCATCAAAAGTAAATTGTTCCCGGATTTGCAAATTGAGCAAGTCGGTGGCACCCAGTTTCAGGCGTTCCTGTTCGGCAGATTGCAATTGCCGTGCCAGATCAATATTCCGCTGCGTCTTCTTCAAGGCGAGGAAGGCTGCATCGACGGCAACAAAGGCATCCCGAACATCCGCGATGATGCGATCCCGGGTAAACTGTTTTTCCAGATTCAAACGAGAAATTGTCGAGTCAGCCACATCAACCCGCCCTTCGGCTTCCCGTTGTTGCAAGGGTATTTTTAACTGCACCAACCCCTCCAGTTCAGTTTGCCCGTAGAAAGCTGGTTGCGCGGCAAGGAGGCCGACATCGAGATTCGGCAGGAGGTTGTTTTTGGCAAGCCGATGATCAATATCGGCTTTTTTCAGGAGTAATTCGATCCGACGTATTTCTGGTCGCTGAATGACGGCCGTGGCCAGGTCGGTGGTCATTCGGCTCTCTTCCAAAGGGGGTTGAGGGGGAAAGCTTTTTGGCAGTCGAGCCCGTGCGGCAATGATTGGCTGTGCGCTTTCAGGTGTGCGAAAGAAGAGGGAAAGCTCGATGGCGCTGGCTTGGAAACGACGTTTTGCCACCACCATCGCTATTTCACGACTTACCACCATCTGCTGGTTGTTAACCTGAACAATCGGGGCGGCTGCACCGAGTTTCACCTGTTCCGCTATGGCGCTGTCTCGAACCTGCGCGATGCGGAGCAATTCTTCCGTCAAGGCAAGTCGATGCCCGCTGGCCAACCAAGTGTAATAACTGATTGTCGCGGCGCGGATGAAATCAAGATATTGGCGCAAGATGACCGGGTCAGCCAATTCTTGGTCGATCTTGGCCTGCCAGAGCTTGGCGCGCCGTTCGTCGATGGCACCATCGCGAAGAAGGGGGATGCGTAGCCCCACCAACCCCACCCCCTCACTATTGCCGAGCGAATTATTTTTGTTGTAATTCGGAAGGTAGCCGCTGCTCAGTAGGTAATAATCGGCATAACTTGTGTAACCCCCATAGACATTCCCGCCCCAAAAGGGAAAAGGCTGGTCCAGAATGGCATAGCCGGCAGCCCCATCGTTGGGTCCCGCCAGGCTTTTAGCCCCTCCGGAATTTAAATTCAGGTCGAAGGATCCTAGTGCTTGCCGAATCCGTCCCTTGGCGATGTCTTGGTCGATCAGGGCGGCAAGAAAAGGGGGGTACTGCTTTTTGACACTGGCTAGAACCTCGGGGAGCAACAAAGGTTTTTCCGTCGCCCCATGAGAAGCCAGCGTGAGGCAGACCCAGAGGAGCAGGGCGGCATAATCCCGGGACCAACGGACAACCATCCTTCGTGTGCTCACGGTTGTTTGGTTGGATCGAGTTTTCCGTCCTTATCGCTCACCACGGGGGGGAATCCATTAATTTGTCGCCAGATTTCAAACCACAAAGGGACTTGGCGGAGCATGATCCAAGCATTGACGCGTGTTCCTTGACGGAGCCATCGGTCCTTATCCGGCCACCCCACCTTGACCGGCCCCTTTCCGTCGCTCCGATCAACGCTGTCCTCGCTGGGGGCAATCACGACCCGGAACTTTCCTGTGCCGTCGTCCGTGGCATCGATAAAGACGACCTCCCCGCCAAACGTGCCGATGGCCAACTGGGGCCATCCGACCACCTGAACGGCCGGCCAACCCTCAAAAGCTAGTCGAACAGGACTGCCGGCCTGACCGTCTTTGCGCGGGTGGATGACGGGCATGTCGTTCCCATCCACGAGGATTTCGGCAAATCGGCTGTCGGTCTCGGGAATGATGACACAGATTAATGATCCGGGGCGCAGATATGTTCCGTCCGTGGCGGCCACATTGAGAACGACTCCATTGCGGGGGGACAGGATGACTTGGCGCTCGTTTTGGCTGATTTGTATATCGAGGGCGGAGAGATCCCTCTCTGCGGCGGCAACCTCACTAAGAGCCGTGCCTTTGGCTGCATGGGTGGAGGCGATGCCCGCGTCCATGTCGTTGGCGGTGCGCTTTAAGGAGGCGGCCGCGGATTTCCATTCCGCGCTGGTGGAGTCTCTTGAGAGAGTGGCGAGTTCAAGATTGCGTTGGGATTCCAGTTGCTTGGCGTGCAGCTCCTGGGTCCGGGTGAAATTTAGCTGAGCTGTTTCAAAGGCCACTTTGGCCTGTGCCAATCGCTGTTCGGCTCCCTCGATGGCTTGTCTTTTAGCCATCTCCTGCTGCGTGATTTGGGCAATGAGGGATTCCACCCGCCCCAAAGCAAAATCGCGCCGGCTTTCAATTGCCGCCCGTTGGGCTTTGAGATTGGTGATCAGATTAGGATCGTTGTCCTGTATTTCCACAATCAGGTCTCCCATCCTCACGCGCTGGCCCTCGGTAACATGGAGTTGTTTCACCCGGCCGGACACCTGGGCTTCAATGTTAAGGCGTCGCTCCAAGGGATTGAAGGCGATCACGCGACCGGTCCCGGCCACGAATTGTCTCCATGGTAAAAAAAGGAGGGCGACCACCAGCAAAGCAAAGGAGGCCAACAGGAGGCGGCTAAAAATCACCGTCCATCTTCCCGCGCCGGCCAGCGAGAGAGCCGGGAGTTGGTAGTAAGAGGGACGTGGGTTCATCGGGAGGTGGGGGAGGGAGTTTCCTTGCGAGGGCCGGGCGAAAGTTGAATGACTTCGTCGCATATTTTAAGCACCTGATGGTCCCGCGTGGCCAGGACCACCGTCCATGACTGGGATTTGCCCAGCACCACGTCGGAAAGGGAGGCTAGGGATGGCGCGTCCAGACCATCGAAAAGCTCGTCCACCAGAAGCAGCCTGGGTCGCTGGACCAATGCCCGGGCGAAGAGAAGTCGCGTGCGCTGGTTTCCGCTCAAAGGGGCTCCGCCTATTTTGAGACAAAGGTTGAGTCCGTCCGGCAAGTGTAACAGTTCGTCCAACAAGCCGACCCGGGCCAGCGCCGCCCGTATTTCGTCCATGCCGATGTCGACACGACCTAGGCGCAGGTTTTCAACGATCGTGGCATCGACAATTTCATCGCGCCTGAGAAGCATCACCGTTTCGCGCAGGGACTCGAGATACCAACTTCGAAGATCAAGTCCGTCGATGGAGACAAAACCCTTGGTGGGTTGGCGAAGGCCGAAAAGGATGTCCAGTAGGGTGCTGGCTCCCGAACCATGGGGACCGACGATTGCGGACCGGGAGCCGGGATGGAGGGTGAAGTGGCGGTCCTCAAAGAGAGGAGAATCCCTAAAGCCGAACGTCAGCGCATTGGCGGTGACTTCCGCACCCCCGGAACGCACTTTGGGTTGCTCCCCATCCTCTCTCTCAATCTCCAGATCAAAGAGATGACCTATCTTATCCATTGCGGCCATGGCGTCATACCAAGCCTCGAGATTTTTACCCATTTTAGCCAAAGCCGCGACGATCGTGCCCATAATGAGCTCGCTGGCGACAAGCTGGCCCAAGGTGATTTGTTGGCTGATGACCAGGTATCCCCCCAAACAAAGGAGGGTCGCTGCGGCAAACACCTGCAAAACCAGCAAGCCCGCGATCTGACGCATCAAGATCTGAAAGTGTCTGATGCGGGCATGAATATAATCGGTCGCCAGCTGGTTGGCCCGTTCGTTGGCGAGGCGATAGCCACCCGGTCCCTTGAAAAGAAAGGGGAAGTGGGCGATTTCCTCAAACCAGCTGACGAGATCATACTTCATCATCGACTCACGAATGCTGCTTGCAACGGCTCCCCGCCCCAGCAACCAGAGGGCCAACACGATCGAGCTTAATAAGCCTAGAACAAACACGAGCAGGAGCGGATGGTAAAGCGAGAGCACGATCATGCCGATCAGCGTGCTGAACACCACATTGACCCCATCCAGCAGAAGAACCGCGGTGCTTTTCTGGATCGTCACGACATCCAGAAAGCGATTCACCAATTCGGGAGCATGAACCCCGTCCAAGGACTCCGCCTTGACCCGGGGAAGGCGATAGGCGAGGTCGGAGGCCGTGCGTACAAAAATACGCCGCTGGATAATGTCGGAAGTGTAATATTGGAACGCATTCACCACGGCCTGCAGAGCCATGCAGGCAAAAAGGGCCACGGAAAGGACGATCAGGGCCTGGATATAGGGCTGAGATTGCCCCCCAAAGGCCAGATTGGTCACCACGGCATCGACCGCAAGCGGGGCGGCCAAATAGAGAATTCCAGCAAAGACGGAAAAAACCAGCAGGGTGCGGATGTCCTGCTTCTCGGCCCTTAGCAGAGCAAGGAAGCGTTTTACGGGACTGAGGTGGGAGTGGTGGGAAGCATGGACGCTCATGGGATGGGCTGGTCGCTCGGGGTGAACGATGGCTGCCTCCACGACTCCATGGATACTGACCAAACCTAGCCGACGGGCGAATTCCTTTCGGGTGAGGGTGATCCGATGGGTAGGATGATCGCCATCCGCCAAGCGGAGGCTAAGAAGACCCGCATGGGTAATAACCCACCATCGTGATTCCTTGTCATCCCAGATGACCACCGGAGTGTCATGATGGGCGTGCCAAACTACCTCGGAGAGTGGCAATCGGACCGGTGAGACCTGCATATGAACCTCGGCGCCAGCATTGACCAATTGTCCCACCGGATCATGTCCGGATTGAGTGGCGTTTTGAGCGGCTAACCGCGCCCGCTCATGGTGAAACTCGCATCCGGTGATGGCGGAAAGTTGGGCAAGGAGTTGGGGTGAAACGGCGTCAGGGACGGCGGCCGGGGTTTCAGGCATGGATCCACAATTTAGCTTAAATTATGCAAAAGTCATGTCCTGATGCCCCTAAAGATCCGGGCAACCATTTGAATCCCGTAGCTCTCTCTGCGGTTTTGGGAGTGTATTTATCGGGGGATAGGCTTGGGCGCCAGGCGGTGGGATCTTCTGGAAAAACAGCTAGGGCTTTGGGCCGAGCATGTTCTCGGGACGGACCAGTTGATCAAACTCGTCTGCCTTTAGGTAGCCGAGGGAGAGGCAGGCTTCTTTGAGAGTCGCGTTTTCATGGTGGGCTTTTTTGGCGACTTCGGCCGCTTTATCGTAGCCAATCCTGGGGGAGAGGGCAGTGACCAGCATGAGAGAACGGTTGGTATAGTCCTTGAGTTTGGCGGCATCGGCTTGTATTCCCTCCACACAGAATTCACGGAAGCAACGGCACGCATCCGCCAGAAGTTGAACCGAGTGCAGGAAGTTATGAATAATGACGGGCTTGAAGACGTTGAGTTCGAAATTGCCCTGGGACCCGGCAAACCCAATGGCCGCATCGTTCCCGTGCACTTGGGCACAGACCATGGTCATAGCCTCCGATTGGGTCGGGTTCACTTTCCCCGGCATGATGGAGGAGCCTGGTTCATTTTCCGGAAGGTGAAGTTCCGCCAAACCCGC
>RHAF01000009.1 GCA_010028775.1 Verrucomicrobiota bacterium
GATCAGCTTTTGCCCAACCGGGAAGCCATGGCCTTATGGGCACCTTTGATTCTTACAGGGATGTTTTTTTTGCGGGGGCCGCTGCCGGCTAGAAAAAGCGTGGCCCGGGTGGCGGGATTTCAATTTCTGAACCTAGGTTTTTTGGCTTGGTCCGCGGTGTATGCCCTGGCAGCCGTCCCTTTGGGTGTGGATTTCTCCACGGCTAAAACAGGGGAAAACTCGGTCGAGGCGGATTGGGGCATCAAGGACCGGCTGAAGGAGGTGGAGGCACGAATGTCCCAGATCGACCGGGACTCCGTCGAGGAGGTTAGATCCACCGAGGGACTTTCGGATTCCAAAAAAAGGGATCTGGAGCTTCGCAAGCAGGAACGGCTACAGCAGATGGAGCAGTTTCGGCTAGAGCGGGAGCGGTTGAAGGAGGAGTTGGATCGTCGGGCCAAGGTTTGGGCGGAAAAGGGTGAGATGGAAAAAGGGGCGTTGCGCGTACGCATGCATAGGGCGCAGCTTTTCTGCGGGTTGACGGCGGGAATCCTGCTCTTGTTGGGACTTCACGGCTTGGTGGCGGGTTTTCTCACGACTGGCGGGGGTGCAGCCAACTTTGGCGGGTTCCCGGTGGTCTCGGCTAGCGGGGGGAAGGTGGAAAACTCGATCCCCGGCGCTTTGCGACCTAAGCGTCCGGCAAACTGATATTTTCAGGCCCCTTTGGGGGTAAAAAGGGATCGAAGGTCGCCGACGGAAAACACGGTTTTGTGGCTGGGTTGCCCCGGCGCAGTCGGCTCGTCCAGGTAGACGTAGATCAAACGGGATCCCAAGGCCGGAAGAGAAAGGCGGGATGCGGAGGCCAAAGGACCGGAGGCCATGATGGCCAAGCGCATGTGGGATTGGTTGAGAAGGGGCTCAGCCAAGACGCGAAGATCACGCCGCCGGCGAGCCAGACCCACCACTTTGTAAACATGGGCCCTGGTTTTGCGAAACTGCAGGAGGATCCGTCGCAGACGGAGGGGGGTGAGTTTACGCTTGAGCGAATGAGAGGAGATCACCAGATCCCTTTTCAGCCGGCGCACCGCGCGGAGGACACGGCCCAAACGGGGAATGTTGATCAGCTCAAGATCAACGGCATCAGCAAAAGGAATGAATTTCAAAAAGAAAAGAACGCGTTGACGCGAGCGCCAGTTGAAGGCGCCCCCTTCCTCCCTTGTCCGCAAAGTCAGAAGGACGGGGGCGGTTCGGCCGGCCAGAGCCTCCTGAATACGATCGGGGGAAACGCCCTTGGAAAGGAGGATGTCCAACCGAATCTCCATCAGATCAATTCCCTTGGGGCAATCGCTTAAAAATTTCAATCCGTCCAATGTTGAAATGGTCCCGACAACTTGGGGTACCTGTTTCCAGGAAATTACTTTTTTCGGAGGAGCGGAGATTTTGGATTTAATATCCGATGCAGTGGGCGTCATGGGCATACGAATTAATCCTTTATGCCACCAATGGGCTAAAGTAGAACTCAATAAAGTCCATATTGGTTAACTTCATAATATATTACTAAAGTAATATATATTATTTAAGTGTCAAAAATATTATTAGGCTGAAATAAAATATTTAAATATATGATGATAAGCTATTTATTTTAAAATCTGTCGCAAGACATAAGGCAAAATACCGCCATTTAGGTAGTATTCGACTTCGATAGGCGTATCCAAACGGCTGGTCACAGTCGCTTTATCGGTTGTTCCATTTTCACGACAAATAACCAAGGTTAGGTTTTCCCGGGGTTTGGGAGGGGAGCTAAGGCCTTCCAGCGAGAAGGTCTCTGTACCGTTAATTTTCAGGCTTTTGGCATTCATCCCCTCCTGGAAAGTGCAGGGCAGAACACCCATTCCGACCAGGTTGGAGCGGTGAATGCGCTCAAAACTCTCTGCAATGACCGCCCTTACGCCGAGAAGCCGGGTCCCCTTGGCCGCCCAGTCACGGGAACTTCCGGTTCCATACTCTTTGCCAGCCAGAATCAAAAGCGGAACCCCGGCTTTGCGATAGTTCACCGCGGCGTCGTAGATCGGAATCTGGGATCTCTTGGGTTTCAGAAGGTCGAGGGTCAAACCGCCCTCAACGCCCGGTAGCATAAGGTTTTTGATCCTGACATTGGCAAAGGTTCCCCGAGTCATCACCCGGTCGTTCCCGCGGCGGGCGCCATAGCTGTTGAAATCCTCCACCGGAACCCCGTGTTCCAGCAAATAGGATCCCGCAGGGGATGTTTTCTTGATGTTGCCGGCGGGGGAGATGTGGTCGGTGGTGACGGAATCACCGAAGATTCCAAGGCAACGGGCGTCGCGAATGCCGGCCACCGGAGCCGGTTGCAAAGAAAAGTCCTCAAAGAAAGGGGGTTCCTGGATGTAGGTGCTCTTCCTGTCCCACGAGTAGGTGAGGCCCGGTTTGCCCGGGATCTCGTTCCAAGCCGGATTTTGTTCGGAAAAGTCCCGGTAAAGTCGGCGAAAAACCTCGGGCTTGAGGGCGGAGCGCATGGCCTGCCCGATTTCCTCGCGTGTCGGCCAAAGATCCCTCAGGTAGACGGCCTTTCCATCCTTTCCGAGGCCCATGGGATCCTTGGAGAGGTCCAAATCCACCCGTCCGGCCAAGGCAAAGGCCACAACCAATGGCGGGGACATAAGGAAGTTGGCTTTGACCGAGGAGTGAACGCGGGCCTCGAAATTGCGATTGCCGGAGAGAACGCTGGCTGCCACCAGATCGTGCTCCACCACGGCTTTTTCCACCGGAGCGGGCAGGGGTCCTGAATTTCCGATGCAGGTGGTGCATCCGTAGCCGACGAGGTTGAATCCCAGTTGGTCCAGATAGGGTTGGAGGCCGGTGGCATTCAGATAATCGGTGACCACGCGGGATCCGGGGGCGAGGGAGGCTTTGACCGTGGGATCAACCCTCAAGCCCCGTTCCACCGCCTTTTTGGCCAGCAACCCGGCCGCCAACATAACGGAGGGGTTGGAGGTGTTGGTGCAGGAGGTGATGGCGGCGATGACCACGGAACCGTGACGGAGGGTGGAAGATTGCGGTGACAGGTTCTCCGCGTCCGTGCTTTTATCCCGCGCCTCGGGCGTCGGGCGGTCGGCGATCATCTCCTGCTCGTCCGCCGACAGGCTCACCCGAGCCGACTGCGAAGCCTGATCGCTGTTTTTGCCGTATCCCCCTTCGGATACGGGTTTGCCCAAAAGGGACTGGAAAGCAGACTTGAGGGACGGAAGTTCAATCCGGTCCTGCGGTCGTTTTGGGCCGGCCACGCTGGGCTTCACCGAGTCCAGATCCAGTTCGACCACCGAAGAGAAGGACAGTGCGTCCTTTGCGGTGGCGATGCCGAAAAGGCCCTGAGCACGGTAGTAGTCCTCGACCAAGCGCACGAGTTCCTCCGGGCGACCGGTGCCGCGGAGGTATGCGAGGGTTTCATCGTCCACCGGGAAGTAGCCCATGGTGGCGCCGTATTCCGGGGCCATGTTAGCGATGGTCGCCCGATCCGGGAGGGTCAGCTTGGCGGCGCCAGGGCCGAAAAACTCGACAAATTTTCCAACCACCTTGTGCTGGCGGAGCACCTGGGTGACGGTCAGGGCGAGGTCGGTGGCGGTGGCGGCGGCGGGAAGTTCGCCCGTCAGGTAAAACCCGACGACTTCCGGAGTCAAAAAAGTAAGGGGTTGGCCAAGCATGCCGGCCTCCGCCTCGATCCCTCCTACTCCCCAACCCACGATCCCGAGACCGTTGATCATGGTGGTGTGGGAGTCTGTGCCGACGAGGGAGTCGGGGTAGGCGAGGACGGTGCCATCCGGCAGTTTTTGGGTAAAGACCCCGCGGGCGAGGTATTCGAGATTCACCTGATGCACGATGCCGATGCCCGGGGGAACCACGCCGAAGGTTTCAAACGCCTGCTGGCCCCACTTGAGGAATTCGTAGCGTTCGCGGTTCCGCTTGAACTCATGCTGCATGTTGAGCAGGAAGGCCTGTTTGGTTCCGTTGACGTCGACCTGGACGGAGTGATCCACCACCAGGTCAACGGGGACGAGAGGTTCGATGATCTTGGGGTCTCTCTTAAGGCGGGCGACGGCGTCCCGCATGGCGGCGAGGTCCACCAACAGGGGAACCCCGGTGAAATCCTGAAGGACGATCCGCGCAACGGTAAAGGGAATCTCCTCAGGGGCGGGTCGGGCGGCGTTCCAGCGGGCCAGGTTTTCCACGTCCCGGGGGCGGGCTTTCAGTCCGTCGCAGTGGCGGAGAACCGACTCCAGCACGATGCGGAGGGAAACCGGAAGGCGGGAGAGGTCGACTTTTAATTCCCGTGCGAGTCTGGAAAGGGATTGATAGGCGTACGGTTGTCCGGAGGAGGTCAGTGTTTCGCGGGTGGAGGTCCGGAGGTCGGGCATCGGAACTTTCTATCAAAGATATGGCCGAAGATGAAGATCAAGATGATGTCGAAGGAGCCGGGCAAACTTCGGGCTTAAACTTCATAGGAAAACGGGCAGAATGACGGGATGGCGTTGCTGGTGCAAAAATATGGCGGAACTTCGGTGGCCAACCTGGAGAGAATCCAAAAAGTTGCCGACCGGGTGGCCGAGTCCCGGAGCAAGGGCAACCGCTTGGTGGTGGTGGTTTCCGCGATGAGCGGGGTGACCGACGGCCTGCTACGGATGGCCCGCGGGTTGCACGCGGAGCCCAGCGAAAGGGAGATGGATCTTCTGCTGGCCACCGGGGAGCAGACCACCACGGCGTTGTTGGCCATCGCCCTCCAGGGGAGGGGAATCGCTGCTGTGGCCCTGACCGGAGCCCAGGCGGGAATTGTCACGGACGGCACACACACCAAGGCGAGGATCGCCAACGTGACACCGGCTGCGGTTCAGGCCCATCTTCGCGCGGGGCAAGTGGTGATCGTCGCGGGATTCCAAGGCCAGACCATGCAGGGGCAGATCACCACGCTGGGTCGTGGCGGTTCGGACCTGACGGCGATCGCCCTGGCGGCCGTTTTGAAGGCCGATCGTTGCGAGATTTACACGGACGTGGACGGAGTCTACACGGCAGATCCGCGTACGGAACCGGAAGCGGCCAAGATTGGGGAGATTTCCTACGATGAGATGCTGGAGTTGGCCAGCACGGGAGCCAAGGTGATGCAGGCCCGTTCGGTGGAATTTGCCAAAAAGTTCGGAGTGGTCTTTGAGGTGCGGTCGAGTTTCAATCGAGCCCGAGGAACCCTGGTGAAAGAAGAGGCCAAATCGATGGAGCGGGTGGTGGTGCGCGGTGTCAGCCTGGAAAAAAACCAGGCCAAGGTGACACTGGTGGGGGTGGCGGACCGCCCGGGCGTGGCCGCCAAGCTTTTCTCGGGTATTGCGAAGGCAGGCATCAACGTGGACATGATTGTCCAGAACATCGCCTTGCCCGCGGAGGGTAAAAAAGCCCAAACCGACATCACCTTCACCGTGCCCAGGGACGAATTGAGCAAAGTCCGGCGTTATCTGGAGCCTTTCCGCAGGGCCGGCGGAGCCCGGGGTATCCTTTACAAGGAGGGAGTGGCCAAGCTCTCCGTCGTGGGGATCGGGATGCGGAGCCACAGCGGAGTGGCGGCCCAGCTTTTCCGGGCCTTGGCCGCGGCCCGGGTAAACATCCAGATGATCAGCACCAGCGAGATCAAGATCACGGTGGTGGTGGACGAAGAAGCGGGGCCCAGGGCGGTTCGGGCTGCCCACCGGGAATTTCGTCTGGGGCGGCGCGGATGAGCGGGGCCTCGCTGGATCCCCGGCCTTTTTGGGTGCGTTGGGGAACGCGGGAATGGGCCTACCTTTTACTGCAGTTATTCCTTGGGCTACGTTTTTTGTTGGCCGGCCTTTCCAAATTTCACGGACCAGATGGATTTAGTTTTGGCTATTTTTACAGCCAGATTCTGCCGGCCTTGAGCCAACCTTTCCTGGAGAACAGTTTTCTTCCTGTTTGGGGGGTGAAACTTTACCTCGGGGTTTTGCCCTACGGGGAGATTCTCATTGGTTCGGGCATTCTGGTGGCGGGTCGAAACCGGATTCCACTGATCTTGGCCGGTTTCCTCTACCTCTCCCTGGCTTTTGGGCAGATGTTGATTGGCGGACATTCCACGGTGGCGGACATTGCCATTCACCTGGGTTTGGTGGTTTTGGCGCTGCGGTTGATCGAGGCCGGGGAGGGACAAAAAGGCGCCGCCTGAGGCGGTCTGGAATTGCAGGCGGAAAACGGGGCGGGTAGCATGTCGCGCTTACGCCTCGGTAGCTCAGTTGGTAGAGCAGGTGACTCTTAATCACTTGGTCCTAGGTTCGAGTCCTAGCCGGGGCAGAGGTTTTCACCGCCCCGACAGTTGCATCCCCCATGCGTTGGCACCATGATGGCTCCATGAGCTTTTGGCGAAGCTTCAAAAAATTCGCTTTGCGGGGCAACGCGATGGATTTGGCCGTCGGAGTGGTGGTGGGTGGCGCTTTCGGCAAGATTGTGACTTCCCTGGTCAACGATGTGCTCCTGCCGCCCCTCGGACTGCTATTGGGGCGGGTTGACTTCAGCAATCTCTTTTTGGTTCTGGGCCCCGGCTCGTATGCCACCCTGGCGGAGGCCAAAAAAGCGGGGGTCCCGGTTTTGGCCTATGGATCTTTCATGAGTTCCATTCTCGATTTCATCATCATCGCCCTTTCGATCTTTATGGTGTTAAAGTGGTTGGAAAAAGTCCGCTTGCTTCCCTCCTTGGCCGTGCCGCAGGAGGATCCCCCTCCGACTCGCTCGGAAAGATTGCTTGAGGAAATCCGAAATGAACTCCGTGACCGGGGCCGGAGCTGATCCGGAGGAATCAAAAATGCCGGAGATGGTCTCCGGGACTCCGAATTTATGGGGGGATGTCCGCTTTTTGAAAGATGCTTCCCTTCAGGCCAACGTCCACGGAAACGTGGAGGCAACCCATAGGCTTGTGCTTGCAGCCGGGGCGGAGGTGGCCGGCGGGGTGAAGGCAAAGGAGCTTTGCGTGGAGGGAAAAATCAAGGGTGGGTTGGAGGCGGTCGGGCGAGTTTGGCTCAAGTCAGGGGCCGTTGTGCGTCTGCGGTGTTTTGCGGGGTCGTTGAGAATCGAACCCGGTGCGGACTTTCAGGGGGAGTTGCGGGTAGGGAGGAATTTGCCATGAGTTTGACGATCCAAAAGATCGAGGTTGCCTGTCCGGAGTGCGGGGGTACCCAGATGGAGTCGGAAAACTTTCTTTCCACGGTTTGCCGGGGCTGCGGCGTTTATTTCAAATCTCCCCGTGCGTCGGTAGGGGGCCGCCGGAAGATAAAACGGAAAAACATCGAGAAGAGGGAACTAAGTTGTGCGGAATGCGGTGCAACCCAGGAGGTGGCGGTGGAGGCGCAATCCTCGACATGTCTTTCCTGCGGACGGCACCTGGAGTTGGGGCACCGGGAAATCCTGGGAGAGCATTTGGGGAACATCAGTTTGGAGGGAGAATTGAGAATCGGGCCCAAAGGAAACTACGGAGGATCCAGAGCCCGGGCGGCACGGATTATTTTGGAGGGTCGCTCCAGCGGATTTTTGGAGGCGCCGGAATTTTTGCGGGTGGCCGGGCAGGCCCGTATCCGTTCAGGAGCCTCCGGGGGACATCTGGAAATTCAGCCGGGTGCCGGGCTAGAGAGCGGCGACCGGCTGGATTTCGTCGACGGCCGGATTGACGGGGAGCTTCGTTGTCCGGTGGTCCATTTTGCGGGTCCCTTGGCCGTTGGACCCAAAGGCAGTGTGATCGCGGAAAAAATCCATTTCCGGGAGCTGACCGTTGAACCCGGCGGCAGGGTCGCGGGGTGGGCGGAAACGGAGCCTGCGGCCGCGAATGGTACCTTGTAGCCCGCGGCGAACAGTTACTTCCCGCTTTTGGATCCCAAACGGCGAAAGACAGGGGAGAATTCAGGAGTTGTCGCCTTCCCCTCGATAGGGTCGGAGCGGCCGCGGAATGTAGCGGTTTCTGCGACAATGAATTTCGCGGTGCGAACATCCCCGAAAAGCTCAGCCTGGTCACAAAGCTCGATCGATTCCGTGGCGGTGATGTTTCCCTGAACCTTACCCTTGACGATCACTTTGGCCGCGTGAATCTCCGCTTTGATCACGGCCTCCGAGCCGATGTTTAGGGTGCCCTGGGATATAATCTCACCCTCAAAAACCCCATTGAACTCAAGGTTGCCATCAAAGGCCAAGGTGCCCTTGATTTCGACTTGGTCCGTGATCAGGGCGGAGCTGGGATTCGTGGTCTCGATTCTCGATATATTACTTTTGGATGTATCCGGGTAGCTGAAGGATGCATCCAAAGTGTCGGATTTGCGGCCATTGGTACGTGTAAACATTTTTACATATTAACACGGAAATAGGTATTGTTGTAAAGCTTTGATTTGGGCCTCTGTCTTATGATTTTTGGGATATGCCGGTGTTCTTGACACCATGTGGATTAGGAACGCAACCTCCTACACTTCATGATTCATCACCTCAAGCTGATCCAGTTAAAAGGTGGGCTACCCTCCAACCGGGTGGAGGAGATCATGGTGGAGAGCCGTATCCGTATCCTGAAAATCCAGGATGTGTTGAGTCTGGCTTGCGGCAAAAAAATTCCCATCAACGGGCATGACACTTTTCATGACCTTTTTTTGGCCCTCGAATTCGAAAACAGCCTGAAGCGCACAGCGGCATTTGATCATCCGCTTTATCACCAGTTTGAGACGCAGGTCCTCAAGCCCAACTCCCAAAAGATCGAGGTTTTGGAATTTGAGATGGATCCGGGCAAAGACGTCCGGTTTTCCTGACCGCCATCGACGGTCCCCGGCCCCATGAGAAAGCGGGCGATTGTCGGGGTGGGATTGGCCGGTTTTCCGGAAAAGGCCGCGGGTAACTCCTGGGCTTTTTTACAATGGGGTTTGGGATTGCGTGATATGGGATGGGATGTGTGGTTGGTCGAGTCTCTTCAGAAAAAAGAAATTTTCAACGCGGAGCGCCGACCGTGCCGCCTTTCCGAGAGCGTGAATTGGGTTCATTGGAAAAAGATTCTCCATGAAATCGGCTGGGATGGAGGGGCCACCCTGTTGGCGGAGGAGGAAAAGGTCGAGGAGAGGGAGGTGAGGGAGTTTGCGCAGGGAGCTGATCTTTTTTTGAACCTTTCGGGTCATTTTAAGCGACCGGAATTGGTGGAGTCGGCGGCGGCACGGGTCTACGTGGATCTGGATCCGGGATTCACCCAGATTTGGGCCAAAGTGTATCAAAGTCCGATGAACTTTGCGGGACATAATCATTTTTGGAGCGTGGGATTGTCGATGGGAAGGGGAGCCGTGGTTCCTGACACGGGGCACACATGGAATCCGGTTTTTTCCCCCGTATGTCGGAGGTTTTGGTCTCCCGATCAGTGGGGTCCACCAACCAGCCCTGCGGGGAGGATGGGAGACGGCCGATGGACCACGGTCACCCATTGGTACGGTTATGCGGCTGTCGAGTGGGAGGGGCGCGAGTATGGCAACAAGGCTCCGGAGTTTGAAAAACTCAAACATTGGCCGGAACGGACCGGTATCCGGCCCTGTGTGGTCACCGATCTGGGGCCGGGAGAGGAGCGGCAAGATTACGAAAGGTCTGGCTGGGATTTCCTCGAGCCCGGACCGATCTGTTCCGATTGGCGGGAATACCGTGCTTTTCTGGCGGCAAGTCGCGGCGAATTTTCCCCGGCAAAATCCGGTTATGTCGTCGGCCGGACGGGCTGGTTCAGCGACCGAAGCGCCCTCTATCTTTCCCTAGGCCGGCCGGTTTTGTTGCAGGAAACCGGCTGGTCCCGTTGGTTGCCGGAGGGATCCGGTCTCGTGGCATTCCAAACTCCTGAAGAGGCGGCGGAGAAGGCCGGGGAAATCGAGGGTCATTACACGGTTCATCAAAAAGCGGCGGTGGAGATTGCGCGGGAATATCTGGATGCGACACGTTCTATTCCCAAGGCGTTGGCCTCGATCTAAGCCAAGTCGCGCTCTTGGGCGCGGAGAGCCGACAAGGTAGGATAAAGGATATGAGTCAGGGGTATCGGGTAGCGGTAGTGGGCGTCACCGGAGCGGTGGGGCAGGAGATTTTGCGCGTCATGGAGCGCAGAAAGTTTCCCGTTTCCGAATTGGTGCCGTTGGCCAGTGAGCGATCCGTTGGATCGGAAGTGATGTTTGAGGGCAAGAAGGTCAAAGTTCGCCAACTGAAGCCATCCGCGTTTCAGGGCGTGCAGGTGGCTTTTTTCAGCGCCGGTGCCACGCGTTCCCGTGAATTCATTCCTGCGGCTCGGCGGGCCGGGGCCGTTGTAGTGGACAATTCCTCCGCTTTCCGGATGGATCCAGAGGTTCCCCTGGTGGTCCCGGAGGTCAATGGGGATCTCCTCGCCCAAAAGCCGGGCCTGGTTGCCAATCCCAACTGCTCTGCCGCCATTTTGGCAGTGGTGCTGGCACCCCTCCACCGGGCTGCCGGTCTCGAAAGCGTGGTGGTGGCGACCTACCAGTCAGCCAGCGGTGCGGGAGCCCGCGCCATGCAAGAGTTGGAGAATCAGGTGCGGGAATTCGCGGCCGGTCGTGAGCCGAAAGCCGAGATTTTCCCCCATGTTTTGGCTTTCAACCTCTTCTCCCACAATAGTCCCGTTGGAAAAGACGGCTACAATGAGGAAGAATCAAAAATGGTGGAGGAAACCAAAAAGATCTTCGGTCTCCCGGGGTTACGCATGACCCCGACTTGTGTGCGAGTTCCGGTTCCCCGGGCTCATTCAGAGGCGGTGGTGGCCCGTTTTCAGCGGGCCCTTCCGGTGGAGGAGGCGAGGCGATTGCTGGCCAAGGCGCCGGGGGTGAGGGTGGTGGACGACGCCGGAAAAAATATTTTTCCCATGCCTAAAGATGCCTCGGGTGAACTTGACGTCCTGGTGGGCAGGATCCGTTCGGTCCCAGGCGACGAAAAATCCATGGCCTTTTTTATTAGTGGGGACCAACTGCTCAAGGGAGCAGCCTGGAACGCCGTTCAGATTGCCGAAGTGCTGGCCCAAACAGGCGGTTTGTCGGGTTAGCCCTATTTCCGCGTAAACTCAACGACCGCCGGATCCGGGGATGGGGGATTGCCCTTCCCAAGAGGCCGGCTTATTCCAAGGAAGCGTGCTGACACTCTGATCATCCTTGGGCGTGCCATCCGGATTTTTGCCGCTGCCGCCGGATGCGCAGCCTGCGAGCAAGAAGATTCCCAGAGTTCCTGCAGCTAGCCATCGCAAGGGTATCATGGCCCTTTAGTAGATGATTTGATCCCCAACCTCAATTGCCTGGGCCGGAGTGCCCGGCAGGAGATCCGCCACCGAGGTGGTGGCATCCACCGTCACAACCTTCGCCTTGCCTATCATTTTTTCCCCTCGATAAATGACCATGCTGAGTCCTTCGACCAGCTGGTCATTTTTGCCCAAGTCGAGGATGACGAAATTCCACGTTGGATTCACCGCAACGATCTTGCCGGAAAGCGAAATCGACTTGGTCCCACCTGGGCGGCGTAGTTCCTCCGCCTCCCTCAATTTTTTGAGTTCCGCCTCCATCTTTTCCTTGGACGAAACAAGAATCTTGTTCTCACTCTCGGCAACCTTCACCTTTTCCGAAAGATCTCCAATCTCAGTGAACAGGTCGGAGGGTTTTTTGCCCTTCAGCTCGTCGGTGTAGGTTTGCAGCTGTTCCTGGGTCACCTTCAGTTTTGAATTGGTCGATTCAAGGTCATTTTTGGTGGTGCTTAAGTCCTTGTCCAATTTTTCAGCCTTTAAGGAAAGCTCCTGATTTTTCGCTTGGGCATCGGTCAGGTCAGACTTGGTTTTTTCCAAGCTGGTCTTGGTGCTTTTCAGCTCCTCGCTGGTCGTTCCCCAATTTTCACCTGCCTTACTTACGGTGGCGGCAGGCTCGGCTTCATTGTCCAGAAAACTGGAGGTATACTGGATGCCCAAAGCGGGGTATTTGCCGCCCTGAAGGCCTGATTCAACGGCACGCAATTGTTGGCTAAAACGGGTCTTTGATCCCATGACCATGAAAGCCAACCCTGCTGTGGCGAGGGAGAGGGCCACCGAACCGCCCAGACTTAATTTGCCGGCAATGGTCATGATCTTTCCTGAGACGAGATTTTCAGCAAGGGACAAAAATCCCAAGGGGAATTAGTTTTTTTGTTCGGCAGTTATTGGCAGCACTGCGAATTCATGTGAGCTTCTTGCGCGAGAGGCTTTCCCCCATTTCAATGTCTGAGGCAGCCAGTTCGTTGCTCAGCCATTGCGGAGAGAAACCAAAAGCCCCAAAGGACTCCACGGCAGTCATTTCCGCATGGTCGGCGGTCACTACGCCGATTTCGAATTTTCCTGAGTGGGCTTGGACGATTCGCTCAATCACGCTGTCGGCAGTTTGTCCTGCGGAGGCGTAGAGGACGGCCATGGAGTCGCGGGGTCTTTCTTCCCTACCACCCTTCTGGCCGTCAAAGACCAGGGTGATTGTCCAGTGGCCGGCATCGTGAAGTCTGGAGAGAAGGCGGATGAGCTTGTCTCGAGCCGCGGACGGTTGGTGGCTGTGAAGGGCTTTCAATTCCGGCCATGCGTGCAAGACGCTGTGGCCATCGACCAAAAGGTATCGGGGCGCGGGTTCCTTGGAGGTCCGCGCTCCGGGACTCATCCCGCGGCGGGTTTTGAGCCCTTGGCGCCTGCCGTCTTGGCTTTTTTCCGTTTGAGGTAGCGGAGCCGCCGGCGTTTTTTGATCACTGCGTTATAGGGCTTGCCCATGGAAAGGAGAGAGTGCGTGGGGACGGGCTCGGGGTCAAGGTCGGACCCGCGCGTTGCAAAATCCCGGCGGCACCGCATAATTAAGCCATGCCTTGGGCAATTTTTCTCATGTTTGGGGCCGTTCTTTTCCGTTGTCTGCGTCCATGGGTTGGGGGTCCCGAAAATTTTGCTCCTTTGGCGGCACTTGCCTTATGCGGGGGACTTTATTTTCCCCGACCGTGGAATTGGGCGGGACCGCTCATGGCCCTTATGCTCTCCGATGCGTTTCTGAACCTGCATCTCGGGTTGGGAATTTGGACATCAGCCACCTTGTCCGCGGGCGCGTCCTATCTCTTGATCACCGCGTTGGGGGTCTGGGTTGCCCGGCGACCCTCGTGGATGGGGTGGTTGGCCGGATCGCTTTCTGCTTCCGTTATTTTTTACCTGGTGACCAACACCGAGGCATGGTGGTTTTTGCCGGCCTATGAAAAAAGCTGGGTCGGTTGGGTCCAAGCCTTGACCTCCGGTTTACCTGGATATCCGCCCACCTGGACTTTTCTGCGCCACTCCCTGATTTCAGACCTGGTTTTCACCTTCGTGCTGGTGGCGGGAGTGGAGTGGTCGAGCCGGCGCATGGTTGGCAATTCCGCAGGGACCCGCTCGATTCTTCCTTTGCGTTCTGCCCGATAGGGGGGTTCCTGCCTGCAAATCGCGGTCATCTCCGATACCCATGATCGGCTTCCCGAGTCCATGATGGAGGCGATCCGGACGGCGGACGAAATCTGGCATCTGGGGGACGTTTGTGAGCCGGCCACCCTTGAAAGGATCCGCGAACTCGGACCCCCGGTGCAGGTGGTCAGGGGAAACCAGGATTTTCAACAGGAATGGCCGATGAGCCTGGATCTAAGACGTCTGGACCACTCCTTTCACCTGACGCACATCCCGCCCTCCTCCGTTCCGGTGGGGGTGAGGTTTCTTCTCCACGGGCACACGCATGTTCCCCGGGACCAGACGATCGGGGAGACGCGGTATTTGAATCCCGGCGCAGCCGGGTTGGCCAACAAAGGGGCGCCTCGTTCGTATGCCTGGCTCCAGATCAGCGAAAGACGGAATCCCGTCTTCCGTTTGGCTGCCATCCGATAACCGGGAGCGCCGCTCCAGATTCTTAAGGTTGGAAGCCGGGGGGGGAGGGGGATACGATTGGGCGATGTCTTACGCCTCGGTAGAAACGGTTGCCGGAGTGCCGGTGGTGCTTCGACCGCGGGAGGAGGCTCCGGGCGTGGCAGCCGGGCTTTTTTATCCGGCTGGCTCGCGTTACGAGGGTACGCCCGAGCATGGTGCGGCCCACTTCGTCGAACATCTTCTTTTCAAGGGGACCAAAAAAAGATCCTGCAAGGAAATCAGCCGGGAGGTTGAGGGGCGTGGAGGAGATCTGAATGCATTTACGGGAGAGGAAACGCTCTGTTTGCATGGCCGGGTTCCGGCGGGGCATGGGTCGGAACTGGTCTCCCTGCTGGCGGAGATGGCGCTGGATTCGACTTTTCCGAGTGAGGAAGTCGAGCGGGAGAGGGGAGTGATCACCGAGGAGATCCGGATGATGGACGATCAGCCGGCCATCGTGGCGGGGGAGGCCTTGAATGCACTGTTATGGCCCGGTCAAGCCTTGGGCCGGCCGATTGCCGGAACCATCGCCTCGGTGGGTGGGATTTCCCGCGGTGGCCTGATGGGTTACTGGAAAAGGAGGATCAGGGGAGTCCGGCCGGTTTTGGTGATTGCGGGAGGCATCTCCGCGCGTGAGGCCATGGCGACGGCCAAAAAAATTCTGGAGCGCTCGGGTCGTGCTCCAAGCCAGGATCCCGTGAAGGCCAAGCGGGTGGTCTCGCGAAATTTCCGTGTGGCGGTGGTCGACAAACCTGTGGCCCAACTGAACTTGGCCATGGGCATCTATGCGTTCGGTCGAAAAGATCCCCGAAGACACGCCCTGAGGATGCTGAGTGTGATTTTGGGGGAAGCGATGAGCTCCCGGCTTTTCCAAAGACTTAGGGAGGAGCGGGGGCTGGTCTACTCCGTCTCCAGCGGAACGCATCTACAGAGGGACGACGGGGTGTTTTATATTTCCGTCGGCTTGGATCCCGGAAACCTGGAAAAGGCGGTGGATCTGATTGCCGAGGAGTTGCGGCAGCTGTCCGCCAGGGGGCCGGGGCCGGCGGAGCTTAAACGGGCCAAGGATTACGCCACCGGGCAGTTTGCCTTGGGGTTGGAGGGAACCACCCAACAGATGTTTTGGCTGGGCGATGCCATGTTGACCCGTGGCCGGGTGGTGGAGCCGAAGGAGGCCATCGATAAGCTTGCCGGGGTGGACGTCGCCGCGGTTCAAAGGGTAGCCAGGGAAATTTTCCGACCGGGCCGTATCGGATTGGGAGCAACGGGGCCCGGACTGACCCCGGCGGGCATCGCCCGTTCGGCCGGATCCCTGGCCCGGCTATGAACACGCTTGAGCAACTGGCTGCGGCTCTTCCCAAGGCGGAGTTACACCTCCACCTGGAGGGAACGCTGGAGCCGGAGATGGTCTTCGCCTTGGCCAAAAAACATGGGGCAAAGCTAAAGTTCCCTGATGCCGAGGCTTTGCGGCGAGCCTACCAGTTTAAGGATCTGCAGTCGTTCCTCGATCTTTACTATGAGGGGGCGGGAGTATTGCGGGATGTGGAGGATTTCCGTTCCCTGACTTCGGCCTATCTGGACAAGGCCCGGCGGGACGGGATCTGGCACGTGGAGCCTTTTTTTGATCCCCAGACCCACACGGCCCGCGGAATTTCCGTGAAGACCGTTGTGGACGGGATCGTTGGGGCGTTGCGGGATGCGGAAAAAAAGCATGGGATCACCTGGAGGCTGATTCCCTGTTTTCTCCGGCACCTGAGTGAGGAGGATGCGTTGAAGACTTGGGAGGAATTGAAGCCGTTCCGGAATCTCTTCACCGCGGTGGGGTTGGACTCGTCCGAAAAGGGCAACCCACCCTCCAAGTTTGCCCGGGTGTTTGCCAAGGTGCGGGAAGCGGGGTTGAAGGTGGTGGCCCATGCGGGGGAAGAGGGACCGCCAGCCTACATCCGCGAGGCATTGGATCTGCTCCAAGCCGTGCGGATCGACCACGGGGTGCGGTGCACGGAGGATCCGGCTTTGGTGAAGGAACTGGCCAAAAAAAGAATCCCGCTCACCACCTGCCCGCTTTCAAATGTGCGTCTCTGCGTTTACAAAAAACTAGAGGAACACCCCCTGAAAAAGCTTTTGGATGCCGGAGTGAGCGTGACGGCGAATGCCGATGATCCGCCTTATTTCGGTGGTTATTTGCTGAAAAACTGGACCGACTGCATCCGGGCTTTGTCTTTGGAAGCAAAGCATGTTGTGCAGCTGGCGAAAAACTCCTTTGAAGGAAGTTTTCTCTCCGAGCCTGAAAAGAGAAAATGGATCGGGGAGGTGGAAAAGTTTGCCGCAAAGTCGGGGGCCTAGAATTCCATGAATTTTCGGGAACCGGTCGCGGCGGTGGTCCGGGGGGACTATGGTGGCGGAGTTGTGTATCTTGGTCGCCAACCGGAGTTGGTCCTTTCCGGGGCAGCAGGGGAGGTTCACCGACTGGAGCATGAGGTCCGCAAAAGGCTCCGTAAAAAAGGCGGCTGGGATGAGCCGCATCCCCCGGGGGCGGCCATCGGGGGATTCGATTTTGAGGGAAATTGGCATTTTTCTTTCTTTGCCGATCTGGAGGTCCAGCCGGTCACCGCCCTTTGGCCCGAGGGTGGCGCGGCCACGTATTATTCCCAGGGGGAGGCGGACTGGACGTGTGACATGGGCCGGGCGGATTACGCTGCCCGGGTTCGGGCCGCCCAGGAGGAGATCGGCAATGGGGAGATTTATCAGGTCAACCTGGCTCGTTTTTTGCGCCGACGGGTGGAGGGGCTGGATGCCTGGGAATTTTTCCGTTGGCTCTGGAGGACCGGTCAGGCTCCGCGGAGTTTTTTTTACCGAATGGACAACAAAGTGTTGGCGGGGGCCTCGATGGAACTTTTTTTGGGAATCGAGGGCGATCGGGTGATCACCCAACCAATCAAAGGAACCCGGGCTAGGGTCAAGGGCCGGGAAGGGGACGAGCGGGCGGCGTTGGAGTTGGGCACCGATCCAAAGGAAGTCGCGGAACTGGTGATGATCACCGATCTCTTGCGGAACGACCTCGGGGCGATCTGTCGGTACGGCTCGGTGGAAGTGCGGGATCTCGTGCGCAGCCGAAGTTATTCTCATGTGCATCATCTGTATTCCTCCGTGGAAGGACGATTGCGTTCGGGACTGGGAATGGTCGGAGCGGTTCGGGAGTGTTTGCCGGGCGGTTCGGTGACAGGGGCGCCCAAGCGGAGGGCGGTGCAAATTTTGAAAAAACTCGAGGCGGAGCCGCGCGGTTTTTACACCGGGGCGGTCGGATATTTCGGCTACGACCGCTCCGCCCGGTTTGCGATGGGAATTCGGATGGCCGAAATCGAAGGAGATTGGGTGCGATGTGGGGTCGGGAGCGGCATCACCGCGGGATCGGATCCCGAGGCGGAGTATGAGGAGACGAAAGCCAAAGCTCGGGTGATGGTGGAAGCGATGGCGGGTTATCTGGGCTCGAGGAAAACACGGGTATGAGCGGGGTGGCTCAAGTTCCGGTCTCGGACTCAGGTTTCCGTCATGGATGGGGTGTGTTTGAAACCGTGCTTGTAAAGAATGGTCGGGCACGATGGCGGGATTGGCATATGGAATCGATTCGGGAATCGGCGCAGGCCCTGGGTCTCAAGGTGGAGGAGGATGCATTGAAAAATGTGCCCTCGGGATTCGGGCTTTGGCGTTGGTTTGTGAGCGAGACGGGAACCAGGAGTTGGTGGAGTGAGGGGGTTGAACTGCCGCCAGCCCAATACAAACTGGATTGGGCCACCACCGGGGTCTGGTCAACTTCCTGGGAGGCGCGGTACAAGACCCTCAGCTATCTCAACCGGATCCAAGCGAGAAAAGAGTCGGAAGGGAGCGATGCCGAGGTGGTCATGCTCAATGAAAAAGGGGAGCTGGCTTCGGCCTCGATGGCCAATCTTTTTTGGCTGAGGAACGGCGTCCTCCGCACGCCGATGCGGAGCTGGATGGGGCGGAGGAAATCTTTCTGACCAATGCGCGGATTGGAATCAAACCTGCGCTCTCCTGGCAGGGCAAGAAGATGGGTGAAGCGGAAGTGGCGAGGAGCTTGGCCGAGGCTTTTTGGGCCGATTCGGTCAGGATTGAGGCGGAGCGTCTGGTGGCGTAGCCTGCAGGCTCCATGCGTTGGACCCAATCCCTTCTCTCCACCCTGCGGGATGCCCCGGCCGAGGCGGAAATTGCCAGCCATCAGCTTCTGCTGCGCGCTGGCTTGGCCCGCAAGCTGACCAGCGGGCTCTACACCTTTTTGCCGTTGGGTCTCCGGGCCCTGCGCAAAGTGGAGAGGATCGTGCGGGAGGAGATGGACCGGGCCGGGGCGCTGGAGATTCTGATGCCGGCCCTGCAGCCGCCAGATTTGTGGGAAAAAAGCGGGCGTATCCAGGCGGCGGCCGATGTTCTCTTCCATGTGAAGGATCATCAGGAGCGGCGCTGGATTCTCGGACCGACCCACGAGGAGGTGGTGACTTCACTGGTGGCGGGGGAAGTGCAGAGCTATCGGCAGTTGCCGCGGACGCTTTATCAAATCCAGACCAAGTACCGGGATGAGATCCGCCCGCGATTCGGCCTGATGCGTGCCAAAGAGTTTCTGATGAAGGATGCCTACAGTTTCGATGCGGACGAGGCGGGGGCAAAGAAGAGCTATGAGGCGATGGTGGGGGCGTACCGAAAAATTTTTGCCCGTGTCGGTCTGAAGGCACTGCAAACCGAGGCCGACACCGGGGTGATGGGCGGGTCGAGTTCGCATGAGTTCAGCGTGCCGGCGGAGATCGGGGAGGGTGAGATCGTGACGGAGGAAGGCGGAAGCTATGCGGCCGCGATTGAAAAAGCGGAAGGCAAGCCATCGGAGCGAAATGGAGTGGCCGGCAAGATGGAAAAGTTCCCAACTCCGGGAATCCGGACGATCGTGGATTTGGAGAAGAAGCACGGGGTGGCGGCTCAGGATCAGGTCAAGACGCTGGTGTTCACCAACGGCAAGGAGACGGCGCTGCTCTTGGTTCGTGGGGACGACGAGGCACAAGAGGCCAAGGTGACGAGAGCTTTGGGTGCGGGATTCCGGGTGGCGGTCGATGCCGAGATCAGGGAGGCGCTGGGAGCGTCGCCGGGAAGTTTAGGTGCGGTAGCCTCGACCTTGGCGGGCAAGAAGGTAACGGTGGTGGCTGATTTGGTGTTGAAGGGTCAGGCGGGAATGATCACCGGGGCGAATGAGAATGGCTTTCATTTCAAGGGAGTTGAAGTCGAGAAGGACTTGCGGATCGACAAGTGGGCGGATGTGCGGACGGTGCGGGAGGGAGATTTCTCGGTGTCGGGCAAAAAACTGAGCGTGAGCCGGGGGATCGAGGTGGGGCATGCCTTTTTGCTCGGGACGAAATACAGCGTGGCGCTGGGCGCGAAGTTTTTGGATCCTCACGGAAAAGAGCAACCGGCGGTGATGGGTTGTTATGGGATTGGGGTGACGCGCACGCTACAGGCGGTGATCGAGGTGCATCATGACAAGGACGGGATCCAGTGGCCGGCTTCTGTGGCGCCCTACACCGTGATGCTGGTGACCTTGGATCTGGCGGATCCTGCAGTGAAAGCTGCGACGGACCAGGTTGTGGCCTCTCTGGACAAGGCGGGGGTGGACTATTTCTGGGACGACCGGGACGAACGGCCGGGTGTGAAGTTCAAGGATGCGGATCTGCTGGGATTCCCCTGGAGGGTGACGATCGGGGCGAAGTCGGTCGCCAAAGGAGGGGTGGAAATTAGGTGTCGCAAGACCGGAGCGATGGAGATGGTTTCCCCAGCGGAGGTGGGCAGTTGGGTGCGGAACAAGCTGACAAGCTAATCCTCTCGATTCACTGGAAAGACTGGCTTGCATGAAGCTGTTAATGCCCAGCATGCGGGTGTTTGCTTGTGCGCGGCTTTGGGTAGGTCGATGATTTTGAGGATGATTCGCTGGATTAGTTGCTGGCTTAGTTTGATGGTTTTCACCCACTCACTTTTGGCGGAAAATCAGGTCCGGAATGCGGAAGCCTTGTATTTGGAGGCCCGAAGGCTTGCGCTAGGGGAGGGTTGCGAGATCGATATCATGCGGGCGAGGGAACTTTATCAAAAGGCCGCCGATTCGGGTGATCCCCGGGCCTTGGCATGGAAGGCGCGAAACATTTTTTTGGGAGTTCACGGCTTTTCCAAGGATGAGGCGGAGGCGCGCAGAATATTTCAAGCGATAGAGCCACGGCTGCGGGAGATGGGCTTAAAAAACGAAGAGGATGCTTGGGGCAGCCTGTGCCGAACCATGGCCACGATCGATCCGAAAATCCGGGGGCAGGAAGCCTTCGAAATGGCCAAGAGAAATGCCACCGCTGGAAAACCGAACGATCTGGCCACGCTGGGTCGATTTTATCGTGAAGGTATCGGAGTGGAGCGGGATTTAAAAACCGCCGTCAGCTTTTACCTGCAGGCTGCAGAGCAAGGAGACAAGATGGCGCCAGCGAAATTGGGCTACTGTCATGCCTGCGGGGTTGGGGTAGAGAAAGATTCTGCCAAGGCCTTGGACTGGTACCGCAAGGGTGCGGAAATGGGGGAGGGCGATGCCATCGGTGGCGTGGGTTGGTGTTATGAAAAAGGAAACGGGGTGACCAAGGATGAGAAGGAGGCGGTGAAGTGGTATACGAAAGCAGCAGAAAAAGGAAATAGTTGGGCGCTATATAAACTAGGCAATTGCTTTGCCAACGGCATCGGGGTGGCCAAGGATCCTGTCAGGGCGGTCGATTTCTACCGCAAGGGTGCGGAGATGGGGGATAGCGATGCCATCGGTGGCTTGGGCTACTGTTATGAAAAAGGATATGGGGTAACCAAGGATGAGAAGGAAGCGGTGAAGTGTTACGTGAAAGCGGCGGAAAAGGGCAGTGGTTGGGTGCAAAACAAGTTGGGCTACTGTTACGCTCACGGCATCGGGGTGGAGAGGGATTACGGTAGGGCGTTGGATTGGTATCATCAGGGGTCGGAAAACGAAAATGCGGACGCGATGGGCAACATGGGTTGGTGTTACGAAAAAGGAAACGGGGTCCCCAAGGATGAGAAGGAGGCGGTGAAGTGGTACAAGAGGGCAGCGGAAAAGGGGTCCGGATGGGCCATGGGAAAATTGGCGTGCATGCAGGAAGAGGGTCGGGGTACGGATAAAAACCCATCAGAGGCTTTTCAGTGGTGGAATCGGCAGGCGGAGGCGGGGGATTTCTGGGCACCGGAAAACGTGGCCCGGTGTCACGCCAACGGCATCGGCACACCGAAGAATCCGGAAGAGGCGGTCAAGTGGTACGGTAAGGTTCGAGCGAAGTTGGAAGAGGAGACGAGAAAGAACGAGGCATGGGCGTGGGATAATCTTGGAAGGTTTTATTTTAACGGCTTGGGGGTGCAGAAAGATTACGCGAAAGCGCTGGAGTGTTATCACAAGGCCGCAGATCTGAAGTCGGGCTGGGCGATGGAGCAGATTGGGTGGTGTTATGATGAAGGCAAGGGGGTGGCCAAGGATGAGAAAGAGGCCCTGCGCTGGTACCTGCAGGCAGCGGACAACGGACAGGCGTGGTCCATGGCGCAGTGTGCGATCAATTATGAGAATGGAAGGGGTACAGAAAAAGATCCCACAAAATCCTTTGAGTTTTATGTAAAAGCTGCTCAAGCGGGGAACGTATGGGCCCAAAACGCATTGGGAAACTGCTATTTTAACGGTTTTGGCGTCGGGCGCGACCCCGCCAAGGCCTTTGAGTGGTACGGCAAAGCCGCAGTCCAAGGAAACAGGGGTGCTTTGGAAAATTTGGCTCGTTGCTATTCCCAAGGGATGGGAGTGGAAAAAGACGATTCCAAAGCGCTGGACTACCTTCAGCAGGCGGGCGAAAGAGGCAGCGCTTGGGCCCAGGCTGAGACGGGTCGTTATTTCACAGAGGGAATCGGAACGAAAAAAGACAAGAAAATTGCCCTTGATTGGTTCCGGAAGTCGGCAGATCAAGGCAATGCCTTTGCCCAAAGTTGGGTGGGCTATGCCGCGGAAAATGGATGGGAGCAGATCCCGGATGTGGAGGATGCCATGCAGTGGTACCGTAAGTCGGCCGAAGGGGGGCACGCATGGTCCTGGGCTGCTTTGGGAGCTTGTTTACTGAAGAAGGGGACATTCTATGATCCTTTGGAGGCCGTCCGGTGTTTCCGAAAAGCGAATTGGGCAGGGGATGCCTGGGGTACGCGGTTATTGGCCGACGCATACGCAAAGGGCAGGGGAGTCACTCGTGACCCTGATCTGGCGGCCTCGCTGTATGAGAGAGTGGTCAACACCTCGGAAGGGCCCAAAGCCCGCGAGGCTCTTGTCGACCTGCATTGGGGCGGAAAGGATCACTGGAAGAACGCCAATCTGGAAAGCGGAATGGATCATTGGCTTGTTTTGAATTCCAACCCATCCGTTCGAGTTCGGGAGATCTATGCCACAGTGAAACGATTGCTGGAGGAGGGGAAACCGGGCTCTGTGGCCGAGGTGCTGGATTTGTTTGAACAGAAACAGAAGCAGGCGGCCCAACCTTTTCCGGCGAATCTACGGGTTTTCCGCGCCGGTTGCCGATTGATGGCGGATCGCCACGTGCCGGAAGCTTGGGCCTCCGCAATCCCTACATGGTTTGAGCCATGGGACAAGAGACTCCGTCCTTACCTGAAAGAGAAAAATGGAGGAAACGCCGCATTCAGCACCGGGACTCTGGAAATTCACCAGACAAGCGCTGCACAAAACTACTCTCCGGTGATGTGGTTGGTGGAGGCCTGGCAGAATCATGTGCAGTGGCTTTTTGGCCTTTGGGCCGAGGAGGAGAGTGGTTGGTACCGAAGTTTTGTGCGTTCCATAAAAGCGGTAGATCGGCCTGTTAATCTTCGTTGGCTGGAGGCGGGGGTCAGCCGTAAGGAGGAAGCTTGGCGGGATGTCGAGGAGGTGCCTTTGGATCAGCTTTCCTTGCCTGCGGTTGGCGGTGTCATGATCGTTTCACGGCTCCAGGAAAACCCCAAGCGCTCGAAAGATCTGATCAACCGACTGGCAAAGTTGGAGGGCGAGGAAAAGGAGCGGCAAAAAAAAGAGCTCGCAGGGAAAAAATCCGGCAAACAAAACAAAAAAGAAAAAGGCCTGCCCGATGTTTATCAGCAAGTTCACGATCTGGCCGAGTCAGGTTTGGTCTCTTCCCGTTGGTGGAAGGAGAAAGGAGAGATAAGCTTCGGGTTTGGCTTTTCCTGCTCCGATCTGGGCCGCGGAACATCCCCTTTGACATGGGAATCCCTCCCCATTATCGAAACGGTCCTTGGGCGGTGGTATCGCGGGTTGCTCAGTCTTTTTATTCAAGCTCGACCCGATCTTGTTTTACGCCTCGGCAAGCTGTCTGAGACTATCTTCGCCGACCCAAGCTATAATCTTACCGCCTACGCATATTTATTGGATCGGGCTTACGAGGCCGTTGCGGAAAAGGTCCCTTCCCGGCGCGAGGAGGCCATCCAAGCCCTCAGCCGTTGGAATCAAGCCCGGGGAAATGCGGTGACCGCCGATCGCTGGCAAGCGATGGTGCAAAAAGAGAGCCTTCCTCAGAAAGAAAAAACCGAGAAGCCGGTCGAAAAGAGCAACAAGTCCGGTGACGGGGCCAACATTCCGAAGGAGTTTAAAGAAAATGCTGCGCGCGCCACCCGGCTCTATGCTGCAGGAAAATGGGAGGAGGCCATCCTGGAGTATCAAGCCATTCTCAAAAAATACCCGGATTCGATTTTCGCTTTGTCCAACATCGGGGTGGTGCGCTTTCAACAGAAAGAGTACGCCGAGGCGGAAAAAGCGCTCAGGGAGGCCCTGCGCCAATCTCCGAACGATGCCTTTTCGGTCTCCGTTCTGGGGGTTGTTCTCTTGCAGCAGGAAAAAGTTGACGAGGCGGAGGATTTTCTGAAGCAAGCCTCACGACTCGATTCCAACGATGCCAAAACCTGGAATTATCTGGGAATTGCACACTTCAAAAAAGGAAGAAGGGAAGAATCTATCCGATGCACGACCCGGGCTCTGGAGGTTGATCCCGAATATGGCGATGCCCATTTTAACCTCGCGGTGCTCTATGCGGGCGGAACTTCCGAGGAAAAAAAGCTGGCTCGCACCCATTATCAGCTGGCGAGGGGATTCCAGGTCCCTGCCGACCCGAATCTGGAGAAAACTTTACGATGAGTCCTCCATCCCTGGGGAAAAAGTGGCTCACGAATCTGCGGGAGATGGTTCGGCGTCCTTTTTCGGCGGAACAAATCTCCGAACCCCCCACCGATTTTTCCGGTTACCGCTACGGTTTGGTCTTCCGAAGGGCTTGGTCCTTATTCCTTAAGCTCTCCGCCAGGGAGCGTTGGCAGGTGGCGGGAGTATTCGGCCTGCTCATGGGCGTGGGTTTTGTGAGCGAGCAAATCACCTGGGAGAGTTCCTGGAAGGAGTCCGGGATCTGGTTTCTGAATCTTTCCATCTCCACGTGGCTTCTCGCGCTTTTGATGCTCCCGCGGGAACTCAGGGCCCGATGGAGGTCGAATCTGCCGGGGATCGTCCTTTATCTTTTTCTGGTCGATATGATCTGCCAATTGCTTGGGTTTCTCATTTTTTCCGGGGCAGCGATGGCCGGAATCCTATCGGGTTGGATGCTTCCGTGGCTACCGGTCCCTCCCTTGTTGGGCAAGTTTTCGCCGGACTTCCTGATTTTGGGTCCTCCTCTCATCCTGATTGGAATCGGAGGAATCTATGTTTTGCGGACATTGCTTGGACTTTCGCTGGTGATTCCTCTCATGCTGGATTGCAACGCAGGCGTGGGGCCGGCAGTCCGGGCCAGCCTAGCCTCGACCCGAAATCACCGTGCTCGCCTGTTCATGCTTTTTCTGCTGATGGCCGCACTTATGGCCTTCGTTCTGATTCCCGTCAGCATAGTGAAGTTTGTCATTTTGGGAATGCCCTGGTTGTTTCCCACCCTGCTGCCCGCAAGTTCCACGGGTGTCTGGATTTGTTTCGGGCTTCAAACCGTGGCACTGATCGGCGGAACTTTTCTGGTGATCTGGATCTGGCCGCTGGGGAGTGCTCTTTGGGCGGCGTTGTATCTCGAGCGCTGGAAGCCTGCTCCCCGCAGGTCCGACTGATCGACTAACCGTTT
>RHAF01000081.1 GCA_010028775.1 Verrucomicrobiota bacterium
TGTTGTTGGGTCGGAAAGCGCCATTGCTGGGTGGTCCAAGGAGTACGGGGCGCTCTTCTTTTACACCGCCCTGACCCTACAAAACGGAAACTTTATCAGTGGCCCCAACGACGGGAAAACCCCTCAATACCTTTCAAATTATGTTTATAAGACCGGGTTGGTATATGACTGGCAGGCCAAAGTAAAAGCCTCTCTCCTTGGGACGTATGTGGGGCACAGTTACGCCAGCGATAACAACCTCACGGGAAGCGATTCCCGCTTTATTCCGGCCTACAATGTTTGGGATCTGACCTGGGAGGGGAGGTTGTGGGACGAGTACGTCAGCCTGGTCGGGGGAATTAACAATCTTTTCAACAAGCAGTATTATGCCCGCATCCGCGGAGACGGAATTGATCCGGCCATGCCCCGCAACTGGTATGCGGGCTTGAAAATCACGTTCTAGGACGGGGACGGGGTGTTTCGGTGGGGGCAGGTACCTTTTTCCCGCAAAGAGTCGCAGGAGGCCTCAATCTGGAGGCTGACCCGTTGGGGGGTGAAGCCGTGATCCTTGGTGACAATGGATTCCCGCACATCGAGGCAGTGGTCGTGAAACTCAATCACTTTGCGGCAGTCCACGCACAGGAAGTGTCCGTGTCGGGGGGCATCGGCAAAATTGGGGTCATATTGCGGGGGTTGTTGGCCCAGTCCAGGAAGGCTAGCGTGCGGTAAACCGTCGCACGCGAAACTTTGGGATCCCGCTGTCGCGAGCGGGCCAGCAGGGCCTCGGCGGTAAAGTGATCTTTACTGCCAAAGGCGACCTCGGTGATGGCCCTTCTTTGGGAGGTCATCCGCAATCCCTGGGAACGCATGCTTTCAAACGCCCTTTCCTGAGCCGTGATTTTTTTTGGGGGGATCGTTGCTTTCAACCCTTGGGCTCCTCCCTGGCCTCCGACGATCTCGGCGCCTTGAGCGCCTTGAGGAATCTTTTCACTGCAGGCGAAAGAACGCGACTGGTTCGGGAAACCACGCCCAGCGGACGTATGATTTCGGGTCCGTGGTAGGGGAGGGCTGCCAGCTTGCCTGCAGCCAACTCCGCAGCCACGGCGGAATGGGGAAGGAAGGCAACCCCCGCATCGATTTCCACGGCGTGCTTCAGGGTCTCCACGTTGTCGAAGTCCATCTTGGGTTGGAATTTGAGGCCTCGCCCGGCAAGGATTCGGTCAAGGCCCTGCCGGGTGGGCATGTCGGGGGCGAGGGAAACGATTTTGCAGTTGGCCAGTTCGGAAAGGTGGATGGTGCCGTTTTTGATCAGGGGATGACCCGGGGCACAGATGACCTGCAGGCTATCTTTTTTAAAGGTCTCCACCTTGAGACCTTTACGGGGAGAAGGAAAGGCCACCAGACCGACATCGGCTTCGCCATCAGCCACTGACTCATACACCTCGTTGGCGCGACGGTAGTCGACCTGGACTTTGACCAACGGGAAGCTTTTCAGAAACTCCTTGATGTAGGGGGGAAGCTCGTGGATGCCGAGGCTGGGAACGGCCACCAAACGTATGGTGCCGGAGATGATGTTGCGCATCTCCTCCAACTGGTGTTGAAAGCGTTGGTAATGGGCGATGATTTCCCGGCTGGCCTCATAGAGAAGCTGACCCTCCCGGGTCAGGGCAAACTGCTTGCTGGTCCTTTCCAGCAAGGGAACCCGGAGACGGAGTTCGATCGAACGCAGTTGCTGACTGACCGCGGACTGCGTGATGTTATTCAGCGATGCCGAGCGACTAAAAGATCGGGTCTCGACGAGATCCCGAAAGACGCGAAAAGATTCAACCTGCATGATCCGACAGATTATTACCGTTACTTATCCGCAATGCAATCCAAGCTTAACTAATCGCACCCATGGGACTTGAGGAAAACTATTACTCCGTAAGCGAGGGAATCCGCAAGGCGGCCGAGAAGGCCGGTCGGGATCCATCATCGGTACGATTGCTGGCAGTCAGCAAAAAACAGGACCCGGAAAAGCTTCGGGTTCTGTGGAACTGCGGACAGCGTGTTTTCGGGGAGAACCGGGTGCAAGAGGCGCGGACCAAGATTCCGGAGATGCCCTCCGGCGGGGAGTGGCATTTCATCGGTGGTTTGCAAACCAACAAGGCCAAGGAGGCGGTGGAGTGGTTTGACGTGGTGGAGTCGGTGGACCGCATGGATCTTGCCGAGGAGCTGCAGAAGCGGGCGGAGATCGCAGGCAAAAAAATCCGGGTTCTTCTGGAGGTGAACGTGGGAGGAGAGGCGGCAAAACACGGATGTCGCCCGGAAAAAGCAGGCGATCTGATGAAACGGGTCCGCGCGTTGACACGCCTCGAGGTTCAAGGCCTGATGGCCATTCCTCCTTTCCGGGAGGATCCGGAAAACGCGCGGCCCTTTTTCCGGAAGCTTCGTGAAATCCGGGATCACCTGGAGCAGTCGGAGGGTGTGGCTCTTCCCGAGTTGTCCATGGGGATGAGCCATGATCATGCGGTGGCGATTGCCGAGGGAGCCACTTTGGTGCGCATAGGGACGGCCCTTTTCGGCCCCCGGAAATGATTCGTCCCCGGCTGCTTCCACGCTCCTTTTACGCGAGAAAGCATCCGGTGGCGGTGGCCAAGGATCTGCTGGGGAAGATCATCCGGGTGCCGCGCGATGGATGTGCCGCCCGCATTGTGGAGACCGAGGCCTATGGCGGTCCGATGGACCGGGCTTCGCACGCGTGGAGGGGGAGGACACCGAGAAACCGGACGATGTTTGGGCCCCCGGGAAAGGCTTATATTTATCTGTGTTATGGAATGCATCGGATGCTGAACGTGGTCACCGCTCCTACGGGTACGGCGGCGGCTGTTTTGATCAGGGGTGTGGAGCCGATCAAGGGTCACGCCCGGATGGCCAAACGTCGAAAATATCCCCCGCAAGATCCGCGGGTGGGTGCCGGTCCAGGGGCCTTGACCCAGGCCCTTGGGATCCGGATGAATTGGGATGGATGTGATCTTGTCTCTGGTCCCGTTCGAATCGAGGATGACGGGATGCGTTTGCGGGGTTTTCAGATCCGGAGGGGTAGGCGCGTGGGGGTGAACTACGCGGGCCCGGCCGCGCGGTTTCCATGGCGTTTCTCCATCCGCGGCAATCCGTGGGTGAGTCGGGCCAAGGCATGAATCCGGTTCTCCATATCCTCACGACGGACGAAAAAGCCCGTGAGATCAACCTGTCTGGGCGGCACTACGGCACGATTGCGGAAATCGGCGCGGGACAGGAGGTGGCGCGCTGGTTTTTCCAGGCGGGCGGCGCTGCCGGAACGGTGGCCAAGAGCATGTCTGCCTACGACATGACGTTCAGCAATGCGATTTACGGAACGGCCCATCGGTTTGTCTCGAGGGAGCGACTGCGGGAAATGTTGAGCCACGAGTACCGTCTTTTATTGGAGCGGTTGGGGAAGGAGAGAGGTGCCCGCACCTGCTTCTTCGCCTTTGCCGATACGGTCACCGCACGAAGCCACAAGCACCCCGGGGACGGGAAGGGCTGGATCGGCATCCGTTTCCAAACCTCCCCCGGCACCGAACCGGCGAATATCGTGCTGCATGTGCGACTGATGGATGACACCAATGCGGAGCAGATGGAGGTGCTGGGAGTTTTGGGGGTCAACCTGATCCATGCCGCCTTCAAACAATGGCGAAGCCCCGAACAGATTCTAAACCATCTAATGGAAGGGATCCGGCCCGGCCGGCTCGAGGTTGACATGATGGACTTCAGCGGGCCGCCTTTCGCCCGGATCGACAACCGGTTGATCAGCCTAAAAATGGTCCATGCCCAGCTGACCCCGGTGGCGCTCTTCGCCGCCACGGGGCGAAACATGGAGGCGGAGGATTGCTTCTACGGAAAATCCATTCTTCTGTTACGCGGGCATTACCGGCCGATCACCAACTTTCACCTGCGGATGATGTCCAAGGCCTCGGCGATCTTCCGGGCCGATCCGGCCAACAAGGGAAAGGAGATTGTGGAGGTCTGTGAGATCACCATGCGAAACCTAGTGAGAAACCGGAAGGCTGGAGTCGAGGACTTCCTCGACCGGGTGGATTGTCTGGGTGAGTTAAAAAGGAACGTCATGGTGACGAATGTCTTCCGATTTCACCGGTTGGCACAGTATCTCACCCAGCGCACCAAAGGCTCGGTGGGCTTTGTGATCGGGGTTCCGCTTCTAAGCAAGATGCTTGAGGAACAGTTTTACAGCGATCTCCCGGGGGGGATCCTTGAGGCCATGGGCCGGCTTTTTCTGCCCGGGGTGAAACTTTTGGTGCATCCCGGCTATGATCCGGCGGACGGCAAGTTTGTCACCGGGCACACCCTCCGGGTTCCGGAACCGATCCGCGAAATTCATGAGTTTCTTGTGCGACGGGGCAAGATCGTTGACTTGAGCGGGACCGAGAAAGATTTGCCGGCATGTTCCAGCTCGGAGATTCTCCGCAACATTCGGGCGGGAAAAAAGGGTTGGCAGGAAAACGTTCCGGCTCCCGTGGTCGCCCTGATCCGCCGCCGTCGTCTCTTTGGTTACCGTGCGGCACGCTAAAACGGAAATTCTTCCAAGGTTATTTTCCTCTTCGGCCAAGACGGGTTGACGCAGACTTGGGAAAACTTACCGTTTGGAGGATGGCGAAGTCACCACTCGGCAGGGGGCTGGGGGCGCTTTTGGGCGGCGCCTCCTCGGCATCCACGGCTGGAATTGTGTCCCCGGAATTACGAACCGAGGATGGGGAAAGAATCATGCAAATTCAGGTTACGGAGGTGGGGCCCAGTCCGCTTCAGCCCCGCAGGATTTTTTCGGAGGAGAATCTCGCCGAGCTGGTGGATTCCATCCGCTCCCGTGGAATTTTTCAGCCCCTGATTGTTCGGCGATCCCCCAAGGGGACGGGATATGAGCTGATTGCGGGGGAACGAAGGTGGAGGGCGGCCAAGAAGCTGAATTTGGCAAAAGTGCCGGCGATTGTCCGGGCCGCCAACGACCAGCAGGTTCTCGAGTTGGCCCTGATCGAAAATCTTCAACGGGCGGAACTCGATCCGGTGGAAGAGGCTGACGGATATGCGACCCTGATCGAGACCTTTGGTCTCAAGCAGGAGGAGGTGGCGGAGCGAGTGGGAAAGAATCGGGCAACCGTGGCCAACGCCCTCCGGTTGCGATCGCTACCAACTGAAGTTCGGGACTTATTGCGTTCCAAACAGATCACCGTCGGCCATGCCAAGGCGATTCTGGGTCTGAACGAACCCGCCGCGCAGAGCGCTGTCGGCCGTGAGGTGGTCAAGCGGGGTCTGAGCGTGCGTCAGGCCGAGGCCTTGGTCCGACGTCAGACCAGCGGCTCACGGGGCCGAAAGAAGGGAAGAAGTTCCCAGATTGCCGATTGGCGGAATTTGGAATTAAAACTGCAGAGAGCCACCGGAACCCGAGCGAAGGTCGTGGGCACGGGTGAGCGTGGCCATATCGAGTTGCCGTACTCCTCCTCGGCAGAACTGGAGCGGTTGACCTCCCATTTGGGTGTTCGCGGGGAGATGTGAGGGCGGACGTCTTGTCATGAGTCAGAGAATCCGCCTGTTGGCGGAGGTGGTGGCCAACCGGATCGCGGCCGGGGAGGTGGTGGAGCGTCCCGCTTCGGCGGTGAAAGAGTTGGTGGAAAACTCCCTGGATGCCGGGGCAAAAAAAATCGAAATCTCGGTGGAGCGGGGAGGGCGTTCGTTGATTCGGGTGACGGATGACGGTCACGGGATGGGGCCGGAGGATGCTCTGTTGGCCTTGGAACGGCACGCCACAAGCAAGATTCGGGACGCCT
>RHAF01000082.1 GCA_010028775.1 Verrucomicrobiota bacterium
CGCCCTATCGCATCGTCGAGAATTATAACTTCTGCATGGCCATGCCCATGCCGCAGCCAAGGCATGCGCTATACCCCTAGCGAAAACTCTGACTCTTAGATTCTACCCTTGGTGCTGGGCACGCCCTTCACCCGGCTGTCCCGCCGGCAGGCCTCCTCCAACGCCCTCGCCAACCCTTTGAAAATCGCCTCAATCTGGTGATGCACATCCCTGCCGTACAAAACCTCGGCATGCAGGTTCATTCCCGCCTGCATGGCCAGGGACCTTAAAAACTCCTCCACCAACTGGGCCGGAAAATTCCCGGCACGCCCCCTCTGGTTGAGCCCCCTCAGCTCGAGATAAGGGCGCCCGCTCAGATCCACCGCCACCCGAGCCAAAGTCTCATCCATGGGCACATGGGCGCATCCGTACCGCCGGATTCCCTCTTTTTTTCCCAGGGCCGCTGCCAAAACTTGACCCAGCACGATGCCGACATCCTCCACCGTGTGGTGCAGATCCACATCCAAATCGCCTTTGGCTTTGACCTCCAGGTCAAACAGACCGTGCCTGGCAAAAAGATTCAGCATGTGATCGAAAAACGGAATTCCCGTCTTCACTTTGGACTGCCCTTTGCCGTCCACCACCAGACGCACGGAAATCTCTGTCTCGCTCGTTTTGCGGGCCTTCTTAGACTGCCGTTTTGCCTTGGTGCTCATGGGACACGAGTTTCCACCGAATCGGCGTGGGCGTCGAGCCGCTCCAGACGGGCCAACGCCGAGACCGCCCGGACCGACTTTCGCACCGCCGCCGCATCATACTCCACGAGGCTGACCCGCTTGACGAAATCCTCCACCCGCAGGCCGGGGTGTGGCTCGGCCCCGCCACATAATCCCCCAAGGCCACGGCCGAATAGTTTCCGACAAAGACCGCCCCGGCACATCGGATTTTTCCCGCCAGCGTCCTTGCCCCGCGGCATTGCAGGGAGAGATGCTCGGGCGCGATCGCCTCGGCCAGCCTCACCGATTGCCGCAGATCCTCGGTCACCACCAGTACCGCCCCGGTTTTCAATACCCCCCGCAGATAATCGGCCCGTGACTGGCGCGAGCTTTGGTTGATCACCTCGGCCAGAACCCGGCCCAGAACCCTCATCGAGGGCGTCAGTAGAAAAATCTGGCTCCCCGGTCCGTGCTCCGCCTGGGCCACCAGGTCGGCAGCCACCCACTCCGGTCGGCAGGTCTCATCGGCGACCACCGCGATCTCGCTGGGCCCGGGCAACAGGTCAATTCCCACCGTGCCGAAAACCTGACGCTTAGCCTCCACCACCCAGGCGCTTCCCGGCCCGCAAATCTTCTCCACCGGCCGGATGCTCTCCGTCCCATAGGCCATCGCCGCCACCGCCTGCGCCCCGCCCACCTGGTAAATCTCCGTCGCTCCGGCACTTTGCAACGCCCAACCCAGCACCTGATTCACCGGACCGGGAGTGCAGGCCACGATCTCTTTCACCCCGGCCACCCGCGCAAGGACCACCGTCATCAGGGCCGTGGAGACCAGCGGGGCGGTCCCCCCGGGCACATATATTCCCACCCGCCCCAGGGCCGGGAAATTTTCCCCCGTCAACGCCCCTTCACGGTTTTTTTTCCTCCACGCTTTCGGCCGGGTGGCCCGCGCGTACTCGGCGATGTTTCTTTCCGCTTGGGCCAGGGCCCTCCGGATCTCCCCCTGGGGAGCACGGAACTTTCCCCTTACCCGGAGTTGGTTTCGGTTGATTTTTTTCGGAGCGAACCGGTTGTGAATCCGCACCAGCGCCGCATCCCCACCCCGCCGGACCTCGGCCAGAATCGATTCCACCGTGCGGCGGACCTTTGGGTCGGGCTCCGGCCGGCGCAACAATTGGGGCAAAACCCACGCCTCGTTGATTTTTCCGCGCGCGTCGAGAATTTTCATCCTACTCCCATTCGATCGTGGCCGGCGGTTTGGAACTCACGTCCAAGACCACCCGGTTGATTCCCTTGACCTCGTTGCAGATCCGGTTGGAAATCCTTCCCAGCAGATCCCCGGGCAGCCGAACCCAGTCGGCCGTCATTCCGTCCTTGCTCTCCACCGCACGGATGGCGATCGCATTGTCATAGGTCCGCTCATCCCCCATCACCCCCACGCTGCGACAGGGCAAAAGGACGGCGAAACTCTGCCAGATCCGGTAATACCATCCCGAGGCTTTCATCTCCTCCACCACGATCGCATCGGCCTCGCGCAAAATCGACAACTTCCTCTCCTCGATCGCCCCCAGGCACCGCACCGCCAATCCCGGCCCGGGAAAAGGCTGCCGCCAGACCATCTCCTTGGGCAGTCCCAGAACCTCCCCCACCTTCCGCACCTCATCCTTGAAGAGTTGGCGCAGCGGCTCCACCAGGCCGAGTTTCATCCGTTTGGGCAAACCACCCACATTGTGGTGGCTTTTGCAATCGGCACGCTCTCGATCACATCGGGATAGAGCGTTCCTTGGGCGAGAAACCTGGCCCCCCGGCCGACCTTCCGGGCCGCCTCGTTAAAGACATGGATGAATTCCCGCCCGATGATCTTCCTCTTTCTCTCGGGATCGGCCACACCTCTCAATCTTTTCAGGAACCTTTTCCGTGCATCGATCACCGTGAGGTTGAAATGCCGGTGTTTCCCGAAAATCCGCTTCACGCTCTCCACCTCGTCCTTCCGCAGAAGTCCGTTATCAACAAAAATGCAGCGCAACCGATTGCCAATCGCCCGGTGAAGCAGGGCCGCCGCCACGCTCGAATCCACTCCACCGCTCAGACCCAGGATGACGCGTCCGCCACCCACCTGCTTTCGCACATCCTCCACCGACCGCTTGAGAAAAGAGCCCATCGTCCAGGTCCCCCGGCAACCGCAGATCTTTTTTAAAAAATTGTCCAGGATCACCTGCCCGCGCGGCGTGTGGGAAACCTCGGGGTGAAACTGGAGTCCGTAAATCTCGCCTTTTCGCACCACGGCGTAGGGGCTGTTTTCCGTCGTGGCCACCGGAACGAAGCCCTTGGGCAGGCGGGTCACCCGGTCGCCGTGACTGTTCCAGATTTCCAGTTGGCTCGGCAACCCGGTCAACAAGGGGCAGGCTTGCCGCCGGCGCAACGTTCCCCTTCCGTATTCCCGCCGGGTTCCCAAACTCCTTCACCAAAAGCTGCATTCCGTAACAGATTCCCAGAATGGGAATCCCCAAGTGAAAGATGGCTCGATCCATCTTGGGAGCGTGTTTGCCGTAGACGCTGGCCGGACCCCCGCTGAGAACTATTCCCTTGGGGCGGAGAGCCAGAACCTCCCGCGCAGAAATGGTATGCGGAACAATTTCGGAATACACCTTCGCTTCACGGATCCGGCGGGCAATGACTTGCGTGTACTGGGAACCAAAATCGAGAATCAGGATTCTTTCCGTGCCATCAATGGAACTTGCTGATCTCAAGCGCACTACTTCACCGACCAGTCGGAAATCGTCAAGCGGGGACGGGGAGGTATTCACAGATTGAAATGAACAAATCAGGCGGGGCAGGGTCGATTTTACCATCCGGCGGATGGGGATTTTCTCGCTGACTTCGTGCGCTCGAGAGGATTTGAACCTCCACGGGTTGCCCCACTAGAACCTGAATCTAGCGCGTCTGCCATTTCGCCACGAGCGCAACCCTGTAATCGTAACTGAAAAACGCCGCCTGTTCAATATGGCGGGCCACCGGACCATACGGCCCAAGATCCTCACCTTGCTTTTGTTCCAACGCCCAACAACGTCTGGAATCCGGGGCCCTCCCTCTCCTTCGACACCACCTCCACCGACACCCCCTCAAAACCGGCCTCCCGCATCATCCGGGCCAATTCGGACGGCGCGAATCCCAGCCAAACGTCCGCATAAAGCTCACGGGCCGCCTCAAAGCCATGTTCCACGAGATCAAGGATGAGGAGCGTTCCCCCCGCCCGCAGGATTTTTGCCGCCGCCTCAAGGGCCCGCGGGGGTTTCACCGCGTGGTGCAGCGCTTGGCTCAAAATCGCCACATCCACCGATCCCGGACGAATCGGCGGATTTTCCAGATCGCCCTGCCGGTACTCCAGATTCTTCAGCCCGCTGCGTTTTGCCAGTTCCCGCCCCACCTCGACCATCTTGGGGGAATGGTCCAGGGCGATGACCTTTTTGGCCCGCGCGGCCAGAAGCTGGGAAATCAATCCCTCCCCCGCACCCAAATCCGCGTACACCTGCCTGGGCGCCAGGGCAAGCAGCAGCCTTCCCACCGCCTCCCAGGAACGGCCGGGGCAATATTTTTTTCCCAACCGGCCGGCCACCGCGTCGAAGTACCTCTTGGATTTTTCCTGCCGTTGATCCAGCACCAAACGTAACGCCGCTTCATCCCTCCCGCGGGTCGGCAGATCCCCCGCCGCCCCGTCGGCCAGGGCCCAAACCTCCCGTCCCGATTCGCCCCTGCGGTAGTACGCCCTCTGGCCCTCCCTCCGGTCCCGCAACAAGCCCACCGACTTCAACTGGGACAAATGGTTGGAGATTCGCGACTGGCCCACGCCCAACACCTCTTGCAGTTCGGCCACGGACAACTCGTGCTCCCTCAGGGCCGCCAGAATGCGGAGACGGGTGGGGTCGGCCAACGCCGCCAGAAGCCGGACTCGGTTGTTCATGGCTTAAAGATTCATCATCTTATCATGATATATCAATATTTATTCTTGCTTACTTTCAGACCTCTGCCATTCTCCTGCCTTATGAGAGGAAACTTCATTTTTTCATCCGAGTCCGTGGGCGAGGGTCATCCCGACAAGGTTTGCGACGCCATCTCCGATGCCGTTCTCGACGCCTGCCTGGCCACCGATCCGATGAGCCGTGTCGCCTGCGAGACCCTCGTCAAATCCAACCTCGTGGTCATCGCCGGGGAAATCACCACCCGGGCCAGACTCGATTACGACCAACTGGTCCGTTCGACCAGACGACGTCTTTCATGCCGACCGGGTCCACATCATGAACGCCCTCACCGGCCAAAGCCCGGACATTGCCCAGGGGGTCGACGCCCGCAAGGTCTCCGGAAAAAAGAGTGCCGAGCAGGGTGCCGGGGATCAGGGCCTGATGTTCGGCTTCGCCTGCCGCGAAACTCCCGAATTGATGCCCGCCCCCGTGATGTATTCCCACCGCCTGGGTCGGGAACTCAGCCGGATCCGCAAATCCGGCAAGGTTCCCTGGCTCCGGCCGGACGCGAAGTCACAGGTATCGGTGGAATACCGAAACCACAAACCCGTCCGGATCACCGCCGTGGTGGTATCCACCCAGCACTCCGAAGACGTTTCCCACCGCCAGATTGAAAAATTCATCATCGAAAAGCTCATCCGGAAAGTTCTCCCCCAAGACATGCTGGATGCCCGGACGGAATTTCTCGTCAACCCCACCGGTCGTTTCGTCGTCGGGGGACCCGAAGGCGACAGCGGCCTCACCGGACGAAAAATCATCGTCGACACCTACGGGGGTGCCGGCCGTCACGGCGGCGGGGCCTTCAGCGGCAAGGATCCGACCAAGGTGGATCGGAGCGCGGCCTACATGGGACGTTATGTGGCCAAGAACATCGTGGCCGCCGGCTTGGCCGACCGGGTTGAAATCCAGTTTGCTTACGCCATCGGGCATCCCCGCCCCGTCTCGGTCTGCCTCGACACGTTTGGAACCGAGAAAGTCCCCTTCTCCCGCATCGAGCGCGCGGTCAACCAGACCTTCGATTTTCGCCCGGCGGAAATCATCCGTCAGCTTCGACTCCGCCGCCCGATCTACTCGAAAACCACCAACTACGGCCACTTTGGCCA
>RHAF01000083.1 GCA_010028775.1 Verrucomicrobiota bacterium
AAACCGGCACCATCGAGATGCTGCTGACCGCCCCGGTCCGGGATGGGGATGTGATTCTGGCGAAATTTGCGGGGGCGCTCTCCTTCTACATTCTGCTCTGGCTCCCTTCGCTGGCGGGGTTGGCGATCTTCCAGTTGGTCACCCGGAACGCCGTCCCGGTGGCCTGGATGCCATTGGGACTCTCCTATCTGATGGTGATCCTCGTGGGGATGCTTTATCTCTCGATCGGGCTTTTCAGTTCCGTCCTGACCAAAAACCAGGCGGTGGCCGCCATGATCTCCTTTACCATCATCGCGCTTCTCTTTTTCGCCGGTTTTCTCAGTTACCTGGTCCGTGATCCGGGCTGGCGCGATGCCCTGACCTATATTTTCACCCTGGAGCAGATGCGCTCCTTCAGTGCCGGACTTTTTGATTCCCGGGCGGTGGTGTTTTACCTGAGCGGAACGGCTTTCTTCCTCATCCTCACCCAAAGAGTGATGGCCGGGCGCAGATTGAACGGATGAGGAGAAGATCATGAGTTCCCGCCCCCTTCCTCCGCCGCTTTCGGAACTCCGCAAGGAGAGGAGGGCCCAGACCTTCAATCATTGGCTGTTCCTGCCGATTCTTTTCTCCCTGCTCTTGGGCGTGAATTACATCGGGTGGAGGCATTACTACCGGGCGGATTTCACGCTGAACAAATTCCAGGAGCTTTCCGGGCAGACGCTGAACCTGTTGAAAAATCTTCCGGGGGAGATCGTTTTGACGGCTTTTCTGGCCCCGGAGCAGGACACCACGGGGAGCCTGATTCAGGACGATGTGCAGAAACTGCTGGATGAGTACCGCTACCGGTCCGGCGGAAAGATCAAGGTGGAGATCGTGCAGCCTTTCCTGGATTTTCAGACGGCGCAAAAATTGGCGGAGAAGTTCAAGCTGACGAGCAACGAGAACGTGGTGATCGTGCAGTATGGGGACCGCTCGCGGATTCTCAAGGTGGCCGAGATGGCGGAGGTCGACCCCGGCATGATGATGCAGGGCGGGGCGGCCCGGGTGAAATCCTTCCGGGCGGAGGAGAAGATCTCCTCGGCCATCAGCTCCCTGGTGCAAGGCAAGCCGGCCAAAATCTACGTCACCGAGGGATCGGGGGAGTACAACCTGAACTCGGCCGATCGCGACCCGGGCGGCTACTCCCTTCTTTCCGCAAGGCTGGGTTCGCAGAACCTCGAGCTTGTTCCGCTCAAGTTGGCGGAACAGGAGGGGGTGCCAGCCGACGCGGATGCGGTGATGGTGGCCGGGCCCCGATTCCAGATGCCGGCGGCCTCGGTGGCCGCCCTGCAGGCCTACGTGGGCAAACCGGGAAAGCTTCTGCTTCTGCTCGATCCCGGGGTCCCGACCGGGGTGGAGAGCCTTTTGGCCGAGCATGGGCTGACGGTGGATGGGGATAAAATCTTCCGAAAGGTGGCGGTGTTGAGCACGGCCGGACTGACCCAGGGCTTGAATGACGAGGTTGTGGGCACCCGTTTTTCCAGTCATCCGGCCATCCGCTGGATCGACAACGTCGGAGGGTCCCTACGATTGGGGCCGAGCCGATCGTTGACGATCAAGACGGCCGGGCCCACTTCTACGGTCAAGGCTGAGATGCTGGTGGAGACCTCGGATCGCTACTGGGCGAAAACGTGGCCCCTGGCCGGCGGAAAAAAGAGCGATTTTGTGGAAAACGAGGACCGCAAGGGACCCTTCACCGTGGCGGCCGCGTTGGACGGATCGGCCCCCGGGGACAAAGGCAAGGAGGCTCCGTCCCTGCGTTGCGTGGTGGTAGGCTCGGCCTCGGCCTTTTCCAATCAGAACATTTCCCCCATGGAGGTGGATTTTGTGGTTAACGCCCTCAACTGGATCCTTGGCCGGCAAGAGTCGCTTGGCATCTCGCCCAAGACGCCCAAGGATTTTGCCCTCTCGATGGAGGATTCCCAGGAACGCGTGATCATGATCGCGGTGATGGGAGGAATCCCTCTGCTGACCGCGGCATGGGGTGTGCTGGTCTGGTGGCGCCGCCGTAGCTGATCCCTTTCGATGAAGACCCGGTCTTTGTTGGTGGCCGTCGGACTGTTGGGCCTGCTGTTGGGCGCGCTCAGTTTCCTGCAGAAAAAGGTTCCAGGCACCGAGAGGATGGGGAAGGAATCACGGCGCCTGAGTGAACTGTCCCTTCGGGAGGCCGCCCGCGTGGAGTTGACCGGACCCAAGGGCATTTTTGTTTTTGAAAAAAAAGGGGAGGGGGATTGGCGGATCGAAAAACCCCTGGCCACACAGGCTGATTCCGCGGCGGTGGAAAAACTGCTTTCCGATGTTCAGTTCACCGAGCGTCTGCAGACCCTCCCGAAGAGCCGGGTCCATGACGGGATCCTTCAGACCTTCGGCTTGGGGCAACCGACCCGCACCATGACGGTGCGGACCGGGGATGGGGACTGGAAGATCGAAGTGGGGCGGGAGACGCCGGTTTCCGGCGGGGTATACTGTCGCATCCGCAACGGGCGGGCTGCGGAGGAGATCGCGGTGGTGGAGAAGCACCTGATCGAGATCATGGACCGGGACCTTTCCGCCTGGAGGGAGAAGAGGGTGCTGCCCCTGGTTGTGCCGGATGTGGGGGAACTTCTTCTTCACCAGGGAACGCTGGAGGTGGAGGTGAAAAAGAAAAACGGGGAGTGGACCATGCTCAAGCCGGTGGAGGCGCCGGCGGACCCCACGGCAGTGGCCGGCATTCTGGGGGAGATTTCCGCGCTGAAAGCATCTTCGTTTGTCTCCGATACGGGCGGGGACCTTGCACTTTACGGGCTGAATGCGCCCACCCTGGCCCTGGAGGTGAAAACCGCGTCCACCAACCGCGTGCTCCAAGTGGGACTCAACGATCCCAAGGAGACCCACCAGGTTTTTGCCCGGGTGGCGGATCAGCCTTCGGTATTTCTTTTGCCCAAAGCCTCGGTCGATGTGTTGGGAAAAATTGCCGACCGGATCCGGGACAAGCGGGTGGTCACTTTTCCATCGCCCGAAGGGCTGCAATCGGTAGAGATCACCGGCAAAGGCGGGGATTTCCGTCTCGAGCGGGAGGGCGGCAGCGGGCGGTGGATTTTGAAGGCGGGTGGAATGCGGCGCGCGGCGGATGTTGAGGCAACGGAGACTTGGATCAAGCGGCTGCATGGGACCAAGGCCAACCGATTTCTCACCACGGAAGATCCGGCCAAGCTCGGGCTAACCAAGCCCCGCCTAACCCTGACTTTTTCCTGGCAGGGCCAAGGGGAGCAGGGCCTGACCAACCGGACGGAAACCCTCAAGGTCGGAGACGAGTCAAAGGAGGAGGCATATCTCCAGGTGTCCAGCATTTCCGGTGGTATGGCCGTTCCCGCAGGGCTGATTCGGGAACTTCCAGAGAGCCCTCTCGCGGCTTTGCCAAAAAACATTTTCACGGAGGAATTGGGAACCCCCAAGGGTCTGGTCTGGGTGTCGGGAGGAAAAAGAAAGGAGTTTCGTCTGGAGGGTGGGGGGGCTTGGAAAATGCAGGGATCGGATAAGGATTGCCCGGAGGTGCGGGGATATTTGAACCGCTTGGCCTCCCTGAGAGTGCTCAAGTGGGTGGGGGTGCCTGGCAAAGCCGAGTTTCTCAAGCCGGAACTTGAAATTCTGGTGGAGGCTGAGGATGGGAAAAAAACCAAGGTGGTTATGGGTCGTGTCGGTCCGGACGGTACGGCTCCCCTGAAGGTTGAGGGGGTTGAGCCGGTCGGTCTAATGGGCAAAGAGGGGGTTTTGCAGATGAAAAATTCCCCCGAGTTGCCCTCCGTGGTTGCGGGATCGCCGGCAACCCAGAGGTGACGATCCCCAGGGTTGGGTTAGTGTGGGCAGGTGAGTCAACCCGCACCAGAACCGAGGGCACGTCTGCGACCCCGTCTCTATGGGGTGGCTCTTTACCTGGTGGCGGGAATCCTTCTTTTGCAGCTGATCTTCTGTGTCTCGGTTTTTTTTCTCAGGCCTTACGCCAATTCCAAGACTCCCAGCGGGATTCTCCAGCAGGAGCGCGTGAGGGCCACCGACTCCGTGATGGGATCGATTTTTCGGGGTAAGGGCGAGACCCTCCAACCCCGGGACCAGACCAACCCACCCGCTCATCCCTGAAAATGACGGAAAAAAAATCTCGCTCCTGGATCTGGGCGGCCACGCTGCTGGTGGCGATCCAGATATTTGTCCTCGTCGGACTCTGGCAGCTGAGACAGGGTGAAAGCCATTCCTCGAGCAGTTGGGATTTGGATCCCCAAGCGGCCCAAAGAGAGGCCGCCGAGGAGCGTGAATCTCGGGAGGCTTTGAGTAATTTGCCGGTTCCGAAAGGCACGGTTCGTTTGACGGTTTCCGCCGCCCAAGCGGCCGCCCCCCAGGCGGAGGATCTGCTCGAGCAGGCAAAAGATCTGCAGAACCGCGGGCAGTTTGACCTGGCGGAAAAAGTCATCGCCCAGGCGCAGGCCAAGGACACAGCCAATCCGCGGATCCGCATTGCGGCGGCACTCCTGGCGGAGGCACGGCAGGATCCGGGCACGGCCCTGCAACGCTGGAAGGATCTGATCCGGATGAGCGAGGAGGGTGGGGCGATCCGGCGGCTGGCGTTGGCTCGTTCCCGGGTGATGGAAGAGCGCGTCCGGTTGGATCAGGTGGCTCGGGCCCGGGAAGATAGTCTGGCCAAAAGCCCCCGGAAGCTGGCCCTTGCCGGATTGGAGGAAAAAAATATGGAGGTGGGCGGGCGTTCCTTCCTTTGGAAAGTCCGGGCAGTCGGGGGGACGGCGGGTCTGGATGCGCGGCAGGTGACGGTGCGGTTGGCGTTTTACGAACGTGGCTCCGACGGAGTTTTGAAAAAGAGCGATCCGGTGTCTCCAAGGTGGGAGAAGGGACCGCCCCAGGGGGAGAGGGATGGCGTGCGTGCGGTGGTGGCGGAGCTTCGCCCTTCGGTCGGATCGGCCTACGCGGGTTATGTCTGGCAATTGTTCTACCAGGGGGAACTGCAGGATGAGAGTACGCGGAGTTTTGCGTGAAATTCCGCGGAGCTGACGGGGCTCGAACCCGCAACCCCCGCCGTGACAGGGCGGTGCTCTGACCAATTGAGCTACAGCTCCAGCAGGGGAGAAAGATACCAGTGAAGCGGACAAGACCAAGTCAGGAATTCTCGGCCGATATTGTTGTGGTGGGCAGTGGCATCGGGGGGCTGAGCTTTGCCCTCAAGGCCTCGCGTCATGCCAGGATACTGCTCCTCACCAAGAAAAACGCCGCGGAATCCAACACCAACTATGCCCAGGGAGGAATCGCCTGCGTGACTTCGGCGGAGGACTCCGACGAGCTTCATGTAAGGGACACCTTGGCTGCCGGGGCCGGATTATGCCGGGAGGCGGTCGTTCGGCAGGTGGTGCGGGATGGGCCGGCGCGAGTGGCGGAGTTGGTGGAGTTGGGGGTGAAATTCACCGAGCGGGAAAACGGCGGCGGTCATCTGCCTGACCTCGGAAAAGAGGCGGGGCACAGCAAACGCCGGGTGTTGCATGCCGGGGATATCACCGGCAAGGAGCTGGAGCGCGCCCTGCTCTCAGCTGTCCGGGCTTCCCCTCAAATCCGGGTGCGGGAGGACATGGTGGCGATCGA
>RHAF01000084.1 GCA_010028775.1 Verrucomicrobiota bacterium
AGGCCAAATCGACCCCTTTCTCCGCCGCCATCCGCGTCACCATGCCGAAAATCGGCCGCCCGTTTGCCGGCTCCAGCCCCAGTTCGGTCTCCAAGGCCGCCCGACACTCCTCCCGCCCCCGCAAAGCCCCGCTGCGATACGGACTTTTGATCGCCGGATCCGCGGCCGGATTCCAACTCTCCTCATCGATGCCGTTGAGGATTCCCGTCAGCTTGGCGGCATTCCCATGAAGCACCTCATGCAGCCCGAACCCCTGGGCCTCCCCTTGGATTTCCCGGGCGTAAGTGGGACTGACCGTGGTGACCGCATCGGAGAGAAGGATGGCCCCCTTCATCAAATTCAATCGCCCGTAAAACTCAAACCCCTCGGGGGAATACATGCCGGAAGGAAGACCCAACGAGGAAAAATCCTCCGCGGGAAACTCCCCTTGATACTTCAGGTTGTGGATCGTAAAGACCGTCTTGATGGGCAACCCCAGTGCCGCACAGTGCCCGGGAACCAGCCCCGCATGCCAGTCATTGGCATGGAGAATATCCGGGGTCGGATCGAGATAACGCGCCAGTTCCACCGAGGCTCTCGCCAGAAAATTAAAGCGCTCCAGGCTGTCGGGATAATCCCCCGTTCCGTCACCATAGGGATGCGACCGGTCAAACAATTCGTCCCGTTCCAACGCCCATAGGGCCACCTCACCCCGGCGACCTTCCCAAACACGGGTCGGCCAGCTCTTCCCCGCCGCGGGAATCTCCATCGTCAAGGAAGTCGGCCGAAACTCCCCGGATTTCCTCAGGCTCGAATGGAGGGGCACCACCAAGCTGACCCCATGCCCCGCTTGGGCAAGCGCTTGGGGCAAAGCCGCCATCACATCGGCTAAACCGCCGACTTTGGCATGAGGCGCAAGTTCCGTGGCCACGAATAGGATGTTCATGCGAAGTGGGGTACACTATGCCCTTAAACCCATGCCCGCCGCCAGCCGCTTGCCCGATCGGATTCTCACCCTTCTTCAGGGAAAGAAAGCCACCCCCCTTGATGCCGCTTCTCTGGCGCGACGCCTGCGGGTTCCTCCGGGCGCCGTGGCCCGCACCCTCACCCTGTTGGAAAAAGAGGGGCGGGTCGCCCGGGTCCGCCAAAACCACTGGATCTCGGCCCAGAGCGCCGATCTGATCACGGGCACCATTCAATTTCACACCAAAGGCTTTGCCTTTGTTCTTCCCCAAGACGGATCCCCCGATCTTCATATACCGGCCGAAGACACCGCCAACGCCCTGCACGGCGACCTGGTGGTGGCCCGTTTGGATCGTCGCCCCCAAGCCCCCGGTCCACGGGGACGGCGGTCGGATGGAACGGAGCGGCGTTGCGGCCGCGTCCTGCGGATTCTCGAACGCCGGGCCGCCAATATCGTCGGCACCCTTCAAAAAACCGCCCGCTTCCATATCGTCATTCCCGACGACCCACGTTTTCTCCACAATCTCTACGTTCCCACCCCGGGGACGGAAGGATCCCCCGCCGCCCAACCGGGCGACAAGGTCGTGGCCCGCCTGATCGAGTGGAAAAACCGCCACTCCAACCCCGAGGGAATCATTGTCGAACGCCTCGGAGCCCACACCGATCCCGGCGTGGACATCCTCTCAATCATCCGGAAGTTTGATCTTCCCGCCCACTTCCCTCCGGAAGCCATCGCCGAGGCTTCCTCCTTTCCCAAGGTCGAATTGCCCGACAACCCGCCGGGACGGGAGGATCTCCGCGGGGAGTTCATCATCACCATCGATCCCGACACCGCGCGGGATTTTGACGACGCCATCTCCCTGCGCGAACTACCCAACGGACACGCCGAAATCGGCATCCACATCGCCGACGTCTCCCACTACGTCAAAGTCGGCTCCACCCTCGACCACGAGGCCCGCAAACGAGCCAACAGCGTCTATCTCGTCAACGGCGTCATCCCGATGCTCCCCCCGCGTCTTTCGGACGACCTTTGCTCCCTGCGCCCCCAAGAGCAGCGGTTGACCTACTCCGCCTTCGTTCGGGTGGGACCGGACGGAAAGGCCGGGGTCGCCCGCTTTTCCCGCTCCGTCATTTTCTCAAGGCACCGGCTCACTTATGCCGAGGCGATGGAGCGGCTCAAACGTCCGCCCCGGGATGACCTCGACCGTTTTCTACAACGCGCCTGGCATTTCGCCTCTGCCCTGCGGCGCCGCCGCTTTGCTTCCGGTGCCCTCGACCTTGATTTCCCCGAACTCCGAATCCTGCTGAACGCCCAAGGTAGGCCCGACCGGATTGAAAAGGAGTCCTCGGACGAGTCCCACCAACTGATCGAGGAGTTCATGCTTCTCGCCAACGAATCCGTCGCCCGCCATCTCAACCAGGAAAACCGGCCGGCCGTCTACCGGATTCACGAAACACCCGATGAATCCCGCCTGCAGGAATACCGTGAACTGCTCATCGCCCACGGCATCAAAGCCGGCGACCTCACCCAACGGGGAGAGATTCAGAAGATTCTGAAGCTGCTGCCGGGACGACCCGACGGCTACGCGCTGAAAATCGGCCTCCTCCGCTCCCTCAAACGTGCCGTTTACTCCCCGAAAAGCCTGGGCCATTTCGGCTTGGCCAAATCCCATTACACCCATTTTACCTCCCCGATCCGCCGGTACGCCGACCTTCTTGTCCATGCTGGAGTATCTGGAAATGCAGGCTGGTCCCCAGGCCACCCAGACCTTTCCCGCCGTGGTCACCGAGGTCACCAACTTTGGCATGTTTGTCGAACTGCCTGATTTCCTGCTTTCCGGCCTGATCCACGTCTCCTCGATCAAAGACGATTTCTTCTCTTTCAACCCTGTCCAACGATCCCTCCGCGGACGCCGCTCCGGTAAAACCTACCGCGCCGGCAGCCAGCTGCGCGTTGCCGTCTTAAAAATTGACCTCCCCAAACGCCAGGTGGATTTTCGCCCCGCTTAATACCCCGGTTTCCGCCAACGGCCGCCGTCTTACTTTCGGCTCTGGCTATGAAAACTCCACCTGCACCACGGTGCTGTCTTCCACCCCCTGCAAAAGAACCGACCCATGATCCGCCGTGATCAAACGCGCCGCGCCCTTGGCCCACTCCTCGCCGCTGGCCTCCTCTTTGACCTTTCCATCCGCCACAAACAGATAACGAAAGGATCCGGCATCCGGCACAACCTCCCGAACCTCCCCGGGCGCCACCCACCAGCGGGTGATTTTGAAAAAGTCACAAACCAGAAGCCGCTCCCCCCTGGGCTGAACAAAGGCCGGCTCATGGTCCTCCCATTGAATCGAGGCCAGCGCCTCCTTCACATGCAAAGCCCGTGCCTTCCCGGCATCATCCTTGCGGTCCCAATCATACACGTTGTTGGATCTCCAAAATCACGTTCCCCGCACCGATCGCATGCACCCGTCCGGAAGGAAGAAACATCGCCTGCCCCGCCTCCGTCGGCAACCGGTGAAAGCACTCGGCCACCTTTCCCTCCGCCAACGCAGACTCAAACTCTTTTTTCCCCACCCCTTTTTTCAACCCGGCAAAAATCCCGGCGTCTTTCTGCGTTTCCAGAAAAAACCACATCTCGGTCTTGGGATCGCCCCCCAGCTCCGCTGCTTTTCCAGCCGGCGGATGAACCTGCAGGGACAGCTTGTCCTGCGCATCCAGCAGTTTGATCAAAATCGGAAAACGGCGCCTTGGTGCCAAAAAGTTTTTTTCTGTCTGCCGAGGACCAAGCAGAGTGGAGAGACTCCCCCCCGCCGCGCACCACAGACTGGGCTTCCGCCCGGTCCACCAGTTCCCAAGTCTCCCCGATCTTTTTTCCTTCCGGCAAAACCCTGCCAAAACGCTCCTGCAGATTCCTGCCCCCCCAGATTCTCTCCTGGGCCAGTGGCTCAAATTCCCATATCGCCATGGCAGAATCCTATCTTTGAATCCACAGGTTGAAAGTTCTGTTCCTTCATCTTCATCTTCATCCTCATCCCGCCGATCGCCGCGCCCGGATGCCTGGCAGGGGTCAGTCAAAATTCCGGTTCCTCCCACTCCCTCCCATCCCGGTACGCCGCTCCCGCCCTCCACTTTCCCTCCTCCCGGATGAACGGAACCACGAATCTTTTCTCTCCCCCTGCTTTCATCCTCGCGATCTCCACCTCGGCATACTGGCCGGCCTCAAACTTTGGAAGATCCGTCACCCGATACCCCGCCCCGTCCTCCCGGTCCTTTTTGGCCACCGCCACGAGAGCCTGCCCTGGCTCCCAACCTTCCGATCGAATCCTCTCCTTGAGCCGGGTCGACATCTCCTTTTCCAAATCCTGATATTTTTTCCCGTTGGCGACCCCGACCATTCTCTCCACCTCCGACCGGAACTCCTCCCTTGGGTCGAGGGCGCACCCCGCACCCCAGATTGTTAGCAAGAGAGCCGTTGCCCCCCATAAACTTACCTTGGAAAAACCCATCCTTAGGCTCAATTAGACTCTCCCTTCCAACCATGGCCAAACCCAAAACAACCCCCACCGGCCCCAGCCTCGGCCAGGAGGTGATCGCCCTGGCCATCCTAGGGGCGGGCATCCTTCTGCTCCTGTCCCTCTTCTCGTTCAACCCCAAGGACCTTCCCTTCTACTCGCAACCCGCCCTTCAGCCTAAAGACAACCTCGTGGGACCGGCCGGAGCCTACGTCGGCGGCATCCTTTTCCTGCTCTTTGGCTTGGGTGCCTACCTCTTCCCCGTGGTCCTCATCACCGGAGGACTCCTTCTTTTTTTCGCCAAAGAGGTCCGCTATTCCCAAAAATTCCTCTACCTCGGAATCCTGCTCGTCACCGGGGCCTGCCTCCTCCAACTCGCCGCGCCCGTCTTCGGCCCCTCGCTGGCCAACCCCCTCTTCTCCGGCGCCCAAGGCCTCGATGGAGCCCCCTCCGCCGCCGGCAAAATGCCCGGCGGTTACATCGGCTACTTTCTGAACGACAAATTCCTCGCTCCCATCCTCGGCCAAGTCGGAGCCGTTCTCGTCTTTGGACTTTCGTATCTTGTGGTTCTCGTTCTTCTTTTTGAATTTCGTCCCGCTGAGCTGGCCCGCGCTTTCGGCGAGGCCGGTCGCGCCATTGTCGACCAGTACTGGGACTACCGGATCCGCAAGGCGCCGCCCACGGAGCGCATCGAGCTCGAGCAGAAGAAACTCGAAATCGAACACAAACGCCTCCAACGCCGCCTGGCCCGAGAAAAATCCGCCGCACAGGCCAAGGAAACTCCGGCCACCCCGGCCGTGGTCCCAAACCGCCCGGCCCCCAAAATCGTGGACACGACCAAAACCCCTTTTTCCTCCTCCCTTCCCAGCTCCCCCCCTCCGGAAAAAACCAAGGCCCCGAAAAACGAAAAGCCGGAGAAGCCCGAAAAATCGGACAAACCCATCAAAACCCTTCCCCTGGCCGAATCCCCCCTCCCGGCTCTTTCGGAGGAACCCGCTCCCAAAGCCA
>RHAF01000085.1 GCA_010028775.1 Verrucomicrobiota bacterium
CGCGTAAGGCGAGGCGGTGCCGGGATCAAGGGCGCGGAGCCAGCTGTAACGAAAGTCCTCGGCGGTCAGAGGATCACCGTTGGACCACTGAAGTCCGAGGCGCAGGCGAAAGGTGTAGGTGCGTCCATCGGGGGAAACGGTCCAGCTCTCCGCAACACCGGGAACCGGTTTTCCGCGAGAGTCCTTCCGGGTGAGGCCCTCATAAAGGGCGGCACAGATGCGTCCCTCTAGTTGGCCGGAGACGAGGGCGGGATCGAGCGTTTGGGGTTCGGCCCCGTTGCAGATCACCAAGTCCGCCCGTGGACGGACCTGGCAGGAGGTCAGTGCGAAGGAGAGGAAGAGCAGGCCGGGAACCGCCCGGCAAAGGGTCATCAGGGCTTGGCGGGGGCCGGGACTGCGGGAACGCTGTTCGTCTCGGAAGTGGTTGGCAAGGTGGCGGCGGGTGTGTTGGTGCTGACGGAATTGGTCAGGGCGGGCGCCACGGGTTTGGTTAGTTCTTCCTGCAGTTTGTTCCCCCCCATTTGGCGGTGACTGTAGAGAAGTGCGAGGACAAGGGTGAGAACCATGAAGATTCCGCCCAACCAGATGGTACCTTTGGTGAGCACGTCCGAAGTCTGCGCACCGAAAATGGAGTCGGTGAAGTTTCCGCCAAAAGCGGCGCCCAAGCCCTCGGAGCGGGGCTTCTGCATAAGGACAAGCAGGGTCAAAAGGATGCAAACGAGGATATTGATCCCTAGCAGGATATAGATGGCGAGATTAATCATTTTCGGATGCCCGGACTGGCCGGGCAGCTTGGATAATATCAAAAAAGGAGCGGGCGTCGAGACTTGCGCCGCCGACCAAGGCGCCATCGATGTCCGGTTCGGCCATCAATTCGGCAGCATTCTCTGGTTTTACACTACCCCCATAAATGACCCGAACCCCGGACCCTTTGGCGCCAAAGAGGCTGGCCATGAGTTTGCGGATGAGGCGATGCACCTCGTTGGCCTGTTTTGGGGTGGCGACTTTGCCGGTTCCGATGGCCCAGACCGGTTCGTAGGCGATGACCAGTTCATCCAGTTGGTCGGCGGGGTAGTGGGCCAGTGATCCGCGAACCTGGCTCTCGACCACGGAATTCGTTTCCCCGGCCTCCCTTTGGGTCAGGGTCTCCCCGACGCAAACGATCGGACGGAGATGGTAGCCGACCGCGGCCTCGGCTTTGACCGACACGGATGCATCCGTCTCGTTAAAAAACTGTCGCCGCTCGGAGTGGCCAAGGATGACGTAGCGCACGCCGAATTCACGGAGCATTGGGCCGGAGATCTCGCCGGTAAAAGCCCCCTCCTTGGACTGGTGCATGTTCTGGGCGCCCAAGGCGAGGATGCTGTGGCGACCGAGTGTCTCCGCCGCCGCGGGCAAGGAGGTGAAGGGAGGACAGACAACCATGTCGACGGTGGCAACCTTTTGCACGCGACCCACAATGTCCTCGATCAGGCTACGGGTGTCCGAGGCGGTGCGGTGCATTTTCCAGTTTCCAGCGACAAAGGGCCGGCGCGGGATGGCTTTGGCGATTTTGGCCTTGGTCATGACTGGTTGGTGAGGGCAGCGACTCCGGGAAGGATTTTGCCCTCAAGAAACTCCAACGACGCACCGCCCCCGGTGGAGATAAATGTGACTTGATTGCCGACCCCGGCCTTTTTTACGGCCTTGACGGAGTCACCCCCGCCGATGATGGAGACGGCCTTGGTATTGGCGGCGACGGCTTTGGCCATGGCAAAGGTCCCCTCCGCGCAGGCGGGGATTTCAAACACCCCCATGGGACCGTTCCAAAGGATGGTGGCGGCAGTGGTAATTTCGCGGGCATACATCTCCCGGGTGCGGGGACCGATGTCGACTCCTTCCCATCCATCGGGAATATCGGCCCCCGGTTCGGTGAATTTTCCGGGGGAGACCTTGCGCCCGGCAAAATCCAGTTCCTGCACGATGAGCGTGTCCTCAGGGAGAAGAAGTTTCACCCCGCGTTTTTCGGCCTCGGCCAGAATTTCCCGGGCGAGGGGAACCTTGTCGGGTTCGGACAGGGATTTTCCGATTTTGCGGCCTTGGGCGAGGCGGAAGGTGTAGGACATGCCCCCGCCGATCAGGATGGTGTTGGCCTTTTGGAGGAGTGCCCGCAAAACGCCGATTTTGTCCCCCACCTTGGCGCCACCAAGGATGACCAGAAACGGGGGCTTGGGCTGGGAAAGTTCGGCTCCGAGATATTTCAACTCCCTTTCCATGAGGATTCCGGCAGCCGACTGTCTGGCCAGCCGGGCGCAACCTTCGGTGGAGGCATGGGCACGGTGGGCGGAACCGAAGGCGTCGTTGACGTAGATTTTGGCCTGGCCGAGAAGCTGGCGGGCGAACGCGGGATCGTTTTTCTCCTCCTCGGGGTGAAAGCGGACGTTCTCGAGCAGGAGGATTTCACCGGGCCTGAGGGCGGCACGGGCTTTTTCGGCCTCCGGGCCCACGCAGTCGTCGGCAAACTTCACAGGCTTGCCAATCAGTTTGGCCAGGTGGGCGGCCACCGGGCGGAGGGAATATTTCTCCTCGGGCTTGCCTTTTGGACGACCGAGGTGGCTGGCAAGGACGAGCGAGGCCCCTTTTTCAAGAAGCAGTTTCAGCGTCGGCAAGGTCTCCTGAATCCGGGTGTCGTCAGAGACTTTGGGGCCCTCGGGGGACGGTTCAAAGGGAACGTTGAAATCAACCCGGACAAACACCTGTTCCCCTTTGGGGGAGAGTTCCTGGACGGTGAGTTTTGCCACGGGGGAATCAGCCCGCGATGTGGCGGAGAAGGTCTACGCAGCGGTTACTGTAACCCCACTCATTGTCGTACCAGCTAACCAACTTGAAGAAGCGCTTATTCAGGCCGATACCCGAACCGGCGTCAAAGATGCTGGAGGCCTGGCAGTGGATGAAATCGGAGGAGACCACCTCGTCGGAAGTGTAGTCCATGATTCCCTTGAGATAGGTCTCAGAAGCTTTTTTCATCGCCTGGCAAATTTCGGCGTAGGAGGTGTCCTTGGTGGTTTTGACGGTGAGATCCACGACGCTGACAGTGGGTGTAGGCACGCGGAAAGCCATCCCAGTGAGCTTTCCCTGGACCTCGGGGCAGACCAACCCGACGGCCTTGGCGGCTCCGGTGGTGGAGGGAATGATGTTGATGGCGGCGGAGCGTCCGCCTTTCCAATCCTTGCGGGAAGGGCCGTCAACGGTCTTCTGGGTGGCCGTATAGCTGTGCACCGTGGTCATGAGACCTTCCTCAATTCCAAAGCCTTCCTTTAGTAGCACGTGCACGACCGGGGCGAGACAGTTGGTGGTGCAGGAAGCGTTGGAAATGATGTGATGTTTGGAGCCGTCGTATTTGGTGTGATTGACGCCCATGACGACGGTGATGTCCTCGCCCTTGGCCGGGGCGGAGATGATGACTTTTTTGCAACCGGCGGTGATGTGTCCCTTGGCCTTGTCGGCCTCGGTGAAGAGTCCGGTGGATTCGATGACAAAATCGACACCCAATTCCTTCCACGGGAGGGCGGTGGGGCCCTCCTTGACGGCGAGACACTTGATTTTTTGGCCGTCGACGACGAGGACATCGTCCTCTGGGACGGAGGGGGAGGATTTGGCGCTGGAGACATCGAGGTGAAAGCGGCCCTGGGTGGAGTCGTATTTGACGAGGTAGGCGAGATTGTCGGCGGGGACGAGGTCGTTGATGGCGACCACCTCAAATTTGGTTCCGAGGAGCCCCTGTTGGCAGAGCGCCCGGAAAACCAGCCTGCCAATCCGCCCGAATCCGTTAATCGCGATTTTGTGTTTGGTAGCCATAGATTTAAGACGAAAACCCTAGCGAAATAAAAGGCTTCGCGTCAATGAGCGATCCCAGACATCGCTGCACAACATATCTAACACAGGAAAAGCTCTGATCTCTTTTAAAGCCTAACACCAATCCAACGAACTTAGCCCGAAGGTAACAAAATCAAACCAAGTGGCATTTTTAATTTGGAACCAATAGATGGAAACCAACGTTTAAGATTGATCAGCCGCCTCGTAGGAACAAGCATAGTTCCGTGAATATCCGAAGATGGAAAATGCTATGTTTTGCAGTAATCGCACAAGCTCCGACTTTAGCATCCATGGCCCAAACTGAGGGTTGGTCATGGGAATTCCTGCGCGCTCCAAGCAGCAATAATGTTCTCCCAATTGAAACGACCTTTGAAGATTTCGATGGAGCTACTTATGTCGGGCGTTATCGGTTTGAGGGAGCTACAAGCTATAATCGGGGTTTTCGTTTTGACAGAACGAGTGATACCTGGACTTCCATCCATGATTCCGGCTTTGAAGGTGAGGTTGTTTATGGAATCCGAGGGAATCTCCTGGCCGGAGAATCTCAAGTGGTTGAAGGCTCCGGCAATCAGGCTTATTACTCGGTTTACAACGGCTTTTTTTCGACCAACGGAGGAGCCACCTTAAGTCCGTTGGTCCTAAACGGTGCTGCCAACGGTTCGACCGCGATTCCAACCGGCGTGTCGGGCAGTAAAATTGTGGGAACCTATTTTACAAATGCGGTCACAGCCCTTCAGGTTGCGGAGCGTGGGTGGCATGATCGCCCCAACACCGGCGGGATGGGTTTTGTTCATGATACAGCAAACTCTCAAACCCAATATTTTTCAATTTCCAACGCCCAAACCACCGAGGCTTGGGGTATGCTTGGGAATTCGGTGGTTTTTGGTCAGGCAAGTTTCAATAATCCCACCGGTCTTTATTCCGCCGGCTTTCTCTACGACCTGACGACGCAAAACGAGACCATTTTACAAGCTCCTTTTCAAGGATATGCCGACACGTCTTTTTACGGAAGCGATGATGAAGGCCGTATCGTGGGAGTGGTTGACGGAAATACCGCCGGTCATGGCGTGAGGGGCGTCCTTTATTATGTCGCAACCCAGCATTGGGAATTACTTGATGCTCCCGGTGCCACAGATACATGGGCGCTGTCCATTCATGGAGATCAGATTGTCGGCTCGGCTTTTTTTGCAGACCCCACCGGCGCAGGGCAGTACAGGGTCGAAGGATTTATCGCCACAGCTATTCCGGAGCCATCCTCCACCGTCCTCTTGTTTGTGGGTTTGGTCAGCCTGTTGTTTGCCGCTCGGGCGAAAGCACGGGCTATCCGGCCTCTTTAAAGTCCGAGATTCCTCACTGGTTAGGTCAGGCAAATTTCCGCCTGATTCTAAATCAGGTCATTTGTTGGGCTAAAAAAGAAACGCAGGTTTGGCCATATTCGCGGCGCCAGACCTCCTTAAGGGGTGCTTCGGGGCTCCATTTTCCTTTGTGGGAGTGTTCCCAAATGATCCGTCCGCC
>RHAF01000086.1 GCA_010028775.1 Verrucomicrobiota bacterium
TTGAGCAGGGAGGTGTCCACACCGCCCTGAAGAATGAAATCCTCCAAAAGGCGGCCGACCTCATTGTCGGCAAAGGCGCTGAGAAGGGCGGTGCGGAGTCCGAAGCAGCGGCGGAGGCCCCGGGCCACGTTGTATTCGCCTCCGCCTTCCCAGGCGCGGAAGGAGCGGGCCGTGCGAATGCGGCCTTCCCCCGGATCGAGGCGAAGCATGACTTCCCCCATGGAAACTTCGTCGTAGCGGCAGGATTCTGCAGGCTTAAGTTTGAGGGTGCTCATGATTTGGCTCCGGAGGTGAGTTGGATGGCTTCTCGGGTTAGACGTTGGATGGTCGCCCAGTCTGCAGCTTCGATGTACTTCTTGTCGACAAACCAAGAACCTCCCAGGGCGGCGACGGATTTGAGGGCCAGATACGGTCCGACATTGGATGCCTGCAGCCCACCGGTGGGGATGAAGCGTACCCCGGTGTGTCCATAGGGGCCCTCCAAGGCCTTGAGGTAAGAGGCGCCACCGGCTTGCTCCGCCGGAAAGAACTTTTGAATTTTGCATCCCAGAAAGAGGCCTTTTTGAACGTCACTGGGAGTGGCCACCCCGGGAACGTAAGTCAGTTTCTCCTTTTGGGCTGTTTGGATGACTTTCTCGTCCAATCCCGGTGCGAGGCCAAACTTGGCGCCGGCCCCGGCGGCTTTTTTGACCTGCTCGGGATCGAGCAGGGTGCCGGCTCCAACAAGCATGTCGGGACAATCCTTGGCGATCCGGCGGATCGATTCTTCGGCCGCAGCGGTGCGGAAGGTGATTTCAATCACGCCCAAACCGGCGGACAGAAGTGCTTTGGCCAGATCGACCGCTTTGGCGGCATCCTCAATCACGACCACAGGCACGAGCCGTCGCTCCAGGAGTCGGGAGGTCAGGTCGGCGCTCATCGAAGCAAGATTAGCCTAGTTTCGGCACTTCGAGCCAGCGGCGTTCGGCCCAGGATTGGAGGCCGAGTTCGGCCAATTGGACGCCTTTGGCGCCTTCAAGCAGCGACCAGGGAAAGGGCTCGTTGAGCACCACATGCCGTAAGAACAGTTCCCACTGCACTTTGAAGGCGTTGTCGTACACCGCATTGGTGGGTTGGGTGATCCAGCCATCGGCGTAGTTGATGGGGCTGTCCTGATCTGGATTCCAGAGGCAGCGGGGGGTGGCGGAGTTGTCCTGGACCGTGCAGTTCCGGAGGCCGGCCACGGCGGAGCCGTCGGTGCCGTCCACCTGGAGGGTCAGCAGGTCATCCCGTTTTACGCGGACGCACCACGAGGAGTTGAAGTGGCAGATGACGCCGTTCTTCAGCTCAAAGGTGGCGTAAGCGGAGTCATCGGCAGTGCACTTGTAGGGCTTGCCGTTTTCGTCCCACCGCTCGGGCAGGTGGGTGGCACCCAGGCAGGAGAGGGCTTTGATTTCGCCGAACAGGTTTTGGATGACGTACTGCCAGTGGCAGAGCATGTCGACGATGATCCCGCCGTCCTCTTCCTTGCGGTAGTTCCAGGAGGGGCGCTGGAGCTTCTCGAACTTCCCGGGGAACACCCAGTAGCCGAATTCGCCACGAACGGAGAGGATTTTCCCGAAGAAACCGGTGTCGATGAGGTAACGGAGTTTAAGCAAGCCCGGAAGCCAGAGCTTGTCCTGGACCACGCCGTTTTTCAGTCCGGCGGCGGTGACCTCCTTGGCCAAGGCCAGGGCCTCCTTGGAGGTGGTGGCGGTGGGTTTCTCGCAGTAGATGTGCTTTTTTGCGGCGATGGCCTTGCGGACTCCGATGGGGCGTTGGCCGGTAAGGGTGGAATCGAAATACACCTGATTGGCCGGGTCTTTGAGGGCGGCATCGAGGTCGGTGGTGACCCGGGTGATTCCGTGGGCGGCCCCGAGATTGCGGAGTTTTTCCTCATTGCGACCGACCAGGATGGGGTCAGGCATGATGACCTCCCCGGGCTTGATCTGTACTCCGCCCTGCTTGCGGATGGCGACAATGGAGCGGATGAGATGTTGGTTGGTGCCCATGCGTCCGGTGACGCCGTTCATGATGATGCCGACTTTGTGTTCTTTCATAGATTCCTTGGTTGGGGTTGGGTTGAAATCAGGGTTTTTTGGTGCACTGGGGTTGGGCACCGGCAGGCAGGGCGGGGACATCGATCCCGGCTTTTGGCAGGGTACCTTCCAGTTCCTGCTTCCAGTGGGCGACATCCCCGGACGGGCCGTAGACGTAAATCATGCGCATGGGCTTGTCCCCGGTGTTCGTGAGCTGATGGAAAACTCCTGAGGGAATATAGACGGCCTGGCCGCCTTTTACGGCAATGCGTTCCGTGCCAAGGCACATTTCGCCCTCTCCCTCGACGACAAAGTAGACCTCCTCCTGCTCCTGGTTGTGCCAGGGAACCTGTCCACCTTTCGGCTCCAGGGTGACGTTGCCCATGGCGAAGTTGGTCGCCTGAATCGGGGACATGCCTCCCACCAGATTCTGGGTGCGACGGCGGGCCGGATAGGTGCGGCCCTGAATCTGACTCAAGTCGGCGACAATCATGAATTTCCTCCAAAGAAGGTGAGGTAGGGTTTTCCGCCGGCGAGGCGGAGCAGGTAAAGGGCGAGTTCCAGCAGGTGGTAGTCTCCCCACATGGCGGCCTCCCCGCAGGGGATCTGAAAGCCCTTGGGGATGTGATCCCATCCGTTTGGGCGGTGATAGACGGTATGAAGGAGTAGTCCCTCATGTTTCGGGTCGGTGGAGAGGTACGGTTCGGAGAACAAGGTGCGGGCCACCGTTAATCCGGCCGCAAAGTAAATTTTTCCGGCCGCCTTGTCCCCGTGTTTCTGTAAATAGCGACCAAGGCGGAGAAGTCCCTGGGCGGCAATGGCCGCGGCCGAGCTGTCAACCGGCTCGTGGAAATTGTAGGGATCGGCCGGCCGATTCTGGTAATCCCCAAGATGCACCAGACCGGGGGCGCCGGTGTCCCAGTAGGGAATGCCGTCGGTGGGAGTTTCGCGCAGGTAAAAGTCGGCGGTGACCTTGGCAACCTCAAGGAAGCGGTTAAGGATCTTTTTCTTTCCCCCGAACTCGCGAAAGTTTGACTCCGGCAGGGTCTGGAGAAATTCCAGCTGTTCCGGGTATCCGCAAAGAACCCAAGCGTGGCCCCGGGTCCATGTGGTGAAGGCGGAGTAACCCTGTTGGGTGGAGGGGCAGCGATAGGCGCCATCGGTGACATTGAAGATGGACTCGTGGACGACACGCCCGGGGACATCGTAAGTGTCACGGCCCTTGCCGTAGTAGACATTGTAGCGCGCAGTAGTCTCCGCGTGTTGCAGGGAGCGGGCCAGAAGGTTGATCTTGTGGTCATTTTCCCCCATCAGCGTTTGGCCGAGAAGGTGGGCGATGCCCAGGGCCCGCAAGGAGCGGATGGTGTCGGAGAAGAGGGAGTGGGGGCCGTTAAAGGAGCGGATGTAGCCCAATTCGGGGGTCAACTGGGTCCAGCGGGAGGCCTGCACGGCCCCGCTGGCCTTGAGGGCAAGGTCGTAAAAGTGGGATTCCCAGGAGTTGGAAGGAAGACGGCCTTCCCGGAGAAGACGCCGCAGGTTCCCATAGGTGCTGACATTGTTGAAGCCGTGGTCGTGGACCCCGACGTGGGTGACGTGGGAGGCCATCCGACGGAGGGTTCCCTCACGGCCGATCTTGAGCGAGGTTTTGTCGCCGGTGGCGTCGAAATGAAGAATGGCCGACCCATAAACAAACCCCTCGGTCCATTCGGTCCAGCCACGAGAGGTGTATTTTCCGGCCACGGTAAAAACGGGAGTGCCGTCTGATTCCTTCCAGCGTTTCTGTAGTCCCCGGATTTTCGGGGTAGCGGTCTCAAACACGCGCCGGGCGGCGGCTTGCAAGCTTTTCGGGGTGAGGGTGGGATCGAGGTGGATCATGGGATTGGCTCCTTAAAGGCGTCGCAGGTGGAAACCGCCGTCGAGGTAAATGACATCGCCGGTGCTGAACGGAAAATCGCCGCGGCAGATGGCACGGCAGGCCAGGCCGACATCCTCGGGTTTGCCCCAGCGTTTCTGGGGGACCAGTCCCTCGGCGATCAGCTTGTCATATTTTTCCTTCACCCCGGCGGTCATGTCGGTGGCCATCACGCCGGGCCGGAGCTCGATCACCTGAACTCCCTCGGCGGCGAGGCGGGTGGCCCAAAGTTGGGCCGCCATGGCGAGTCCGGCCTTGGAGATGCAGTATTCGCCGCGGTTGACCGAGGCCGTGCTGGCGGAGATGGAAGTGACGAAAATAAGTTTATACCCTCCCGGAAGAAGGGATTGGCCCGGATGAGCCAGCCAATGACGGGCGGCGAGTTGGCTGAGGAAATAGGGGCCCTTGAGATTGACCGAGATGACCTCGTCGAAAACATCCTCCTTAGCATCGGGAAGATCGGCGCGCTCCCGGGGGGCAATTCCGGCATTGTTGATCAGGGCATCCAGCCGACCAAACCCCTCCAGCACCCGCTTCATCAGGTGGGTGCGATCCTCCTGGGAGGCCAGTTGTGCGGGAACAGAGATAAAGCGCTGATCCTTGTTTTTGGCGACCGCGCGGCAGGCGTTAACGGTCTCCTCGGCCGCCTGGCGGTTGGAGGCGTAGTGGATGGCTAAGTCATACCCCTCCGGTGCCAAGGACAGGGCCACTCCACGGCCCAGACCGCGGCTGGCTCCGGTAACGAGTACGACGGGTCGGGACATACATTCACCCTAGCGGAGCGGGTCGGCAAAAGGATGGGAAAAACCGCTTTCTATAGCACAAAAACGACATTATTATTGTTCTATGCCAAGAAAAACCGTCCGTGGGAAACGGATCCGACGTTTCCCCGATGTTCCTCTCCAGCCCCTCGTCCTTCGCGAGATGCAGGTCCGTTGCGGGAAGTGGCGCATCACCGGGTTGAGGGTCAACCGGCATCTGCAACCTTTCGACCAAATGACACCCCATGTGCACGGCCACGGGCAGCTGCTCCTCTACCTGCGGGGCAAGGGGATTCAAAAAATTGGATCCAAGAGTTATCCCGTGACGGCCGGTCATGTGTTTTTTGTCCCAGCAGGAGTGACCCATGGTTTTGAGGAGACCGGCCCGAGGAGGGCGATC
>RHAF01000087.1 GCA_010028775.1 Verrucomicrobiota bacterium
GGTCAATTCCGAGTAGATCCGGGGATCCGTCTTGCCATAGTCGCTCCCCGCCAGCTTCAGGGCGTTGTACCCACCATTGTTCTCCGGGAGTTTCTGTTTGATGATATCCGCCTGAATGGTCGAACCGATGTGGTTGGCCTGGGAACTGAGATCTGCCGACAGATGAAAATCTTTATCCTTGGTCTTGAAGGCCGGATTCCTCAGATAGCACCAGAGGATCGTGTATAGACCCAGCTCGTGGGCGATGGCGAAGGCGCGCGAAATCTCCTCGATCTGCCGCCCCGATTCGGGGGAACCGAAATAAATCGTCGCCCCCACACCCACCGCACCCATGTCGAACGCCTGCTTCACCCCGGCAAACAGCTTCTGGTCGGCCAGGTTGGGATAGGTGAGAAGCTCGTTGTGGTTGATCTTCAGCACAAAGGGGATTTTGTGGGCGTATTTTCGCGCCACCGCTCCCAGCACGCCCAGGGTCGAGGTGACCGCGTTGCATCCCCCCTCAATCGCTAGCTTCACGATGTTTTCAGGATCGAAATAGTCGGGGTTGGGGGCGAAGGAGGCGCCGGCCGAATGCTCAATTCCCTGGTCGACCGGAAGAATGGAAAGATACCCAGTACCCCCCAGCCGGCCGTGGCTGAAGGTGGACTGAAGGTTGCGCAAAACCGTGATCGAACGGTCGCTGTCCCGCCAAACCCGGTCGACGAAATCGGGTCCGGGAAGGTGAAGGCGGTTTTTTGACACCGTTTTGCACGTGTGCCCCAGCAATGCCTTGGCCTCCGAACCCAGGTGTTTTTCAATCTCGGCGTGCTTCATGAGCGTACAGGTTCCCTTTTTTCTGCGGTCGGGTCAATCTTGCAACAGAACGTCCCCTCTTGCTCCCTCTCCTCCTCTCCCTACCCTTTTGGAATGGTGCGTTGGTTGGCGTTGGTCATCACGGGTCTTCTGTTGAACGGAACCGGTCTTTCTCTTCTTGCATGGGCCGCCTTCCAGAAATTCTCCGCCGGGGGGGAATGGTTCGGGTCCGGCACCCTCGCCCTCGCCCTCTGCAACGCCGGCATCTGTTGTGTTGTGGGAGCCAAAAAGCCGGGGTCCGCCTCCTGAATTCCCAACCCCACCCCTCTCCCCGACCCCCGGATTACGGGAAGGTGGACCTCGTTCGTTATGACGACCGTGAATACATGCGTTGGTCGGAGGGCTTCGCCTTTCGCCGCCGCCGTGAAAGGGAACGTGCAGGCAAAACCCGCATTGAGCCGGCCGCCCTCTCCATCATCAGCTTCGCCGCGGAGATCGGGGTGCGCTCGCTTCTCTCCCGGCACTTTCAACTCGGGGACCGGAGAATCCTCCGCTACCAGGATCCCGAGCACGGCGATCACCTTCGCGGCCGTCACCGTTTCCGGGAATTGGATGCCGTCGCCTTTTCCGGGGACCAGGCCACCGCTGTCTTTGAGTTTAAGCTCAGTGGCCTTGGGTCGGCTTCTGCCGTATCACGCGCCGCCAAACAGCTCCGCTCGGCGGCGGAGATGATCCGCCAAGGATACGGCCACACTCCCAAAGTGGCCGTCGTCCTCATTCACGCCGGCGAGGGACTTCCCGATCTCGGTAAACCCGGGGGACGTTTTGGCGTCCGCGCCACCCGTCTCCAGGGTTCTTCCCTGCACCATCTCCCCGATCAGCCTATTCCCTGCTTTGTTTTTTCCATGAAGGAGGCCATTGAGGAGGCCCGCCGCATCGGCCATGTGGTTGACCACAAATTGGAGAAAAGGGCTGCCCGCGAAGGCAGGCATGGTATCACCCAGGGACGTCGCCGCCTTCTCCCGCGCGTCCCAATCGGCGAAATCTTCTCTGCTGCAGGATGGATTGTCCGGAACATGGTCCAGACCCTCGCACGGGTCGCCCGCCGGGTCCGTCGCCCGAGATCCCACCAAACCTCCCGCCACCGTCGCAGATTCCGGCGGGGACGCAGGAGACGCTAGGTTCTTACTTGGTGTTGACGTTGCAGACTGGCAGACCCTGCCGCTTGAACGAATCCGGCTCGGCTGAATTGATATCCTCCTGACTGACCAGGCCGACCTTCTCCCCGCCGATCGAGACCACATCCACTTTCGTCGGACCACCCTCCGCCTGGGCGTGGTTGCCGGCCAGGGGTTGCAGGACATGCCACCAAAGGCCACCCGCCACCAGGGCCAGAAGAAGTTTCGTTACCGGGTCGGTTTTTAGAGTGATGGATTTGTGTTTCATGCCTGACGGATATACGAACCCCGGGGAAAACACGACTCGATTCGCTCGCAGGCCTGTCTATGATGGGAACATGAAATCATTACTTGCTATCCTGCTCCTGGCCTCCCTTTTCCTCGGTTCGCCTCTGTCCGCGGATGAGTCAACCAACCCGCCAGCCCAGCCGGCCGAGGAGGTCGTGGAGTCCCAGGGAGTCAAAATTTGGAAAAAAGGCAAACCCACCAACGCCTACACCATCGTGGGTTACGACACTCTCATGCGCCAACGCGGTTTTGAAAATGCCCAGAGCAACATCGCCCGTGGCGTCCTATCGAGAAAAGGCAACGCCGCCATTGTGGTTTCGGTGATCAACAGCCAACGCCTCAACTTCAATCTCAACACCCAGGATGAGCGACTGGACGGCATTGATGTCCGGTACCAGATCATCAATCTCAAGCCCTAGGATGCCCCAACTCCCTTGGAGGTTCATCATTCCCTTGGGAATGGGCGTTCTACCCCTTCATTCCCAGGTGGTGCCGGTTCAGGCCAGCACCGATGCCCAGAACCAAAGGCGTCTCCAAGCCGAGGCCCAGGAATCGGTCCGTCGCCGCAGGGTGGATGAAAATATCCGTTTGCTGGGATCCGCCCTGGATCCCTCCGCCTTGGCCGGACCGGAAGGGTTGCCCACCACCCGCCGTGCCATGGCCGCCATGGCTGATTTGGCCAACGACAGCCTCTCCCCGCGTGACGCCATCCAACAGGCCGTAAAAAAGTCCCGCTTGGGATCTTCCACCACCCAAAAGACCTCCGCCTACCTGACGCAGTGTTGGCTCGCTGTTGCCGGGAGAATCACCCCGGTGGATTTGGAATCCCTTCGTCTCGGCAAGGAAACCAAAAATCCGCTCCCCCTGCCCCCCTTCCAGCCGTGATCCCTCCCTCTCCCCCCGCTGGGTATCAAGGCCTCCGCCTTCCCGTCGGATCAGCCTGGGTTTTGCCCGCGGCCAAAAAACCGATCCTTGCGGCCTGGAACCAAATGGATCCCGGTCAACCGCTAAGCCGGGCGGCGCGCCGGCACCCTCAGGCCGTCCTCTTCCGGGGTCGCGCCACGGTGGTTTCCTTTCCCTGCGCCGGATGGGGTGAAACCGTGGTTCGTCCCTGTTGGCACGGGGGCTACTGGGGTCGGCTCGCCCGTGATCTTTACGTGGGCCCCGGGCGCGCCGCCCGGGAAATCGCCTGCTCCGCTCGCCTCCGCTCCCAAAAGATACCCACACCTGAAATTCTCGCCGTCCTCTTTTATCCCGCAGGCTGCTTCCTTCGCATCGACGTGGTCACCGCCGCCATTCCCGCAGGTCGCGACCTCGTATCCTTCCTCTCCTCCCGGCCCGGCCCGACCGACCGGAAAAACGCCCTTGGGTCGGTCCGTTCTCTCCTCTCTTCCCTCTATCGCCGCGGCATCGTCCACCCCGACCTCAATGCCCGCAACATTCTTCTCTCCCACCTACCCAAGGGTCGATGGCAGGCCTGGCTCCTGGATGTGGATGCTGTGCGCTTCGAAAGACCCCGCAGTGCCACGGTCGACTCCGCCAACCGCCACCGCCTGCTTCGCTCCCTGCTGAAACGGGCCCGGCTTGGCGACCTCGGCATGCGGGAAACGGACGTCTCCTCCCTCTGGCATGAACTTTTTCCCGCATAATGAAACTCCCCACCCAACCCCGCATCGGCCTTGTTCTCCTCAGCGCCGTAGGCGACGTCGTGCACGCCCTGCCCGTCGTCAACGCCATCAAACGGCATAGGCCGCAGTCCAAAATCACATGGCTCTTGCAGGAGGCCGGGGCCTCCCTTTTGCGGGGCCATCCGTCGGTGGACGAAATCCTCCTTTTCCAGCGCCGGGCCGGCGTCGCCGGTTTTGTCAAAATGGCCTTGGAACTGGCCGAACGTCCCTTCGACATTGTTCTGGATCTCCAGTGCTACTTCAAGGCCACCGTCCTCACCGCCCTCTGTCGCGCCCCCATCAAGATCGGCCTAGATCCCGCCCGGGCGCGCGAGCTCAACTGGCTGGCCAACAACCGACATCTTCCCGCAAAACCAGTGGCTCACGTTCAGGAACACTTTCTTGAGTTTCTCGACTATCTGGAAATTCCTCGGGAGCCGATCGAATGGAGGCTTGGCCCATGGAAGGACGAGCGCCCTTGGCAGGAGGATTTTTTCCGCTCCATCCCCCGGCCTCGGGTCGCCCTGGTTGCTGGCACCAGCAACCCCCGCAAGGATTGGCTCCCGGAAAACTGGGTTCGACTGAACGACGCACTTCAGGATCAATGGGGTCTCACCACCGTCCTGGTCGGGGCCAAATCCCCGCGGGAAACCGCTTTGGGCGCCAAAATGGCCGCCGAGTGCCGCCATCCTCCGGTCAACGCCCTCGGGTCGGGGTTGCGCCGCCTGGTCTCGCTGCTCGATGGGTGTGACCTCGTCATTTCACCGGACACCGGCCCCCTCCATCTGGCCGGGGCTCTCGGGAAACCGGTCATCGGACTTTACGGATACAACAGCCCCGCTCGGGTCGGCCCTTGGCGACAGGATCCTCGACTCCTGATTGATGCCTTTCACCATCCCGGCGAAGAGCCGCAGATGACCTTCCAGCACCGGCCCGGAAAAATGTCCCTCATTACGGTGGAGGATGTTTTGGCCAAAGTGGAAATCTGGAAAAATCATATCCTTCAGAAGCGATAGTAAATTTCCGTTGCCAAGGTCCATAACGAGTTGGATGCAGGGGGACAGAGTGATTGCTCCAAGATATCCTGTTGGGAATCCGCAGATAAGGTTGTGCCC
>RHAF01000088.1 GCA_010028775.1 Verrucomicrobiota bacterium
TCCATCATGGTGGGCTTGGGGGGAAGACGCAGATCCGCCATGGCCATGGCGGGCAGGAGTGCCGGGACCAAAAGAAATATGGTTTTGCGCATACCCTATGACTGACACCCAAACCGCCTCCCGCAAGCGGGAATGAACCTTCAGGGGGAATAATTTGTGAATGCCGGGGAACGCTTTTGCCTTTCGCGGAAAAGGCCAATCACCCCGTCGGCCACCCGGTCGGCATACTCGCGAAAGATATTCTCCCTCATTTTGCCCCCGATCAGGCGGGATCCCTCAAACTCCCCCGCCTGGATCCAGGCATAGGTGGTCCGGTCGTTCATGTAAGGACCCTCGACAAAAATAACCGGTCCGTGGAAGAGGCGGTTGGCGATCAGGTTGCGATACCAGAGGTACGGGCTGGCCCCGGTGGCGTGGGCATACCCCGAGCCCGCGCAATTTTCCGCAGCGAAGCCCCACTTCTCCCTGAATTCCCGGCCGATGGCTGCACCGATCTCCAGCTCCTCGGGGGTGGAGTTTTCCAGGAGTTTTTGGAATAGATGAAATTTCTGGTCGTCATAGGCCAGTTCGTCCTCGGTGTAGGAGCCGTGGGAAAAAAGGACCAACCGCTGGACCGAGACCAGGGACGCACGGCCCGACCGGCCCCATGGAGCGGCATTATAGTGAAGACAAAGGGTGAAATCGGGGCGCAACTCCTCGTTCACCCGCCTGGCCCGGGCTTGGATTTCAGCGGTGCGATAAAAGAGCAACTCGGCATTCCAGCGGATCAGCCCGTTGACGGTGTAGGAGGGAAAGCGGCGGCTTTTGACATCCTGCAGCATGTACCGGATGGCTTCGGGATAGAGATCCGCGGGGCGCAACGGGGTGGTCGGTTCAAACCCCTCGTGCGTCCAGACGACCTGAGCCCCGGCATCCTGCAACCTCTGAGCCAGAAGGCGGCAGGTTTTTAGGTTGAGCTCCCCCTCGACCACCGGGCGATCCCGGCCGATGCGGAAGGTCCTCTCCTCGACATCCGCCCAATCCCCGCCGATGTGACCCGGATCAAGGCAAATCACCTTCCCCATGAGGGGTCTGTCCGCCGAGGAGGAGAGAATCGTCCAGGGCTCGGAATCGCGTCCTTCCCCCGGAACGAAAAGAAGGTGCAAGAGAGGCTGGGTCTGGGCCGGATCCCGGAAAAGTTCCACCCCCGCATCGGACAGACGGATATATTTCGCCAAAGCCCCGGCCGGGTCGAAGATCCTCCTCCAACGATCCTCAAACTGGGCCCGGGTGATAGTGCCCTGCCCCGATTCCAACAACCTCCACTCAGGCAACTCTGTCACCGGGGAATAAAGCAGCGCCTTTTCCTCCTCGCCCCGGGTCCATGCCGCGATCATCCCCAGCCCGAACCAAGCGATCATCCTGAAAAAGCGCATCGGACAAAGCATGAAAGCAGCGACATGCGGAGACAAGGCCAACGCGCCCCCCGACTTGAGGAACATTGCCGTCAGCCATAGCCTTGACGGGTGGAAACCACGCCTCTCCCCAAACCTGGCCCCTCGCGGGACCGGGCCATCGCAGTGGGCATGATCGCCCTGTCCGCCCTGCTGGCCTGCGGTTGGATGATGCGGGAGAGACAGTGGGCCGCCGACCTGGCGGAATCCCGCGAGGATCTGCGACAGGTGCTACATCGCCTCCAGACCCTCTCCGCCTCGACCGACCAGATCCGCTCCGCCTATCTGCAACGCAAGGCCGAGCTGGAAAACGCCCGCAAAAAACTGGAATCCGCCGCCGCCCGCTCCCAGGAGGACAAGCCAAGAACTACGCCTGCCGCCGGAACAAACGAAAAGCCCAGGGATAACGCCGCCCTCACCGCCCTATTGGAAAAAATCAGTCAGGCCAAACTTCCTTCCTGGGCCGCCGTGGAAAAAACGGCCGGCGCTGTCAGGGTCCTTCCCGGGGCAGGAGTTCCGGCCGGCAACGAGGGTTTCGCCGCCTTCGGTTCCCTTGCCCCGTCGCTGGTCGCAGCGGATACCGGGGCCACACTGGAGCTGGTCGCCCGGGCTGAGCCCGGCAGCGATGGATGGGAAACCGCCCAGGAACGCGGGCATCGTCTGCTCGCCTCGGCGGAGAAATCGCTCAAGGGCCAGACCAGCCGCATCCGTCTGCGCATTGAGACGGTCAAAGGCCCAAGAATGGAATGGCGGATCGTTCCCGCGGAGACCGCTGCGGCCCCGGCCTCCGACTCCAAACCCGCGCACAGATGAGCCTGGTCCTAGTCGATGGGCATTACTACGCCTACCGCTCCTTTTACGCCATCGCCAGCCTGACCAACTCCAGGGGCGAACCAACCAATGCGGCGTTCGGCTTTGCCTCCGCCCTGCTTCGGATGTCCCAGGACCTTCAACCCAAACTTGGGGCGGTGATATTCGACGGAGGAATTCCGCAGGAACGGATAGAGACGCATCCGGCATACAAAGCCAACCGGAAGGAGACGCCCGAGGCCCTGGAAAAACAGATCCCCCTGCTTTACGAGGTGGCCCAGGCCCTCGGTTGGAAAACCGTTTCGGTGGAGGGCGAGGAAGCGGACGACGTGATTGCCAGCTACACTGCGGCGACCGACGGGGACGCCTGCATTGTGGCCACGAACGACAAGGACCTGATGGTTCTTGCCGCCCGAGGAGTCCGGATCTACCAGCCCAAATCCGAGGGCTACGAGCTGCTTGGCACGGCCGAAGTCGAGGCCAAGTGGGGCGTCCCGCCGGACAAGGTTCCCGAACTGCTGGCCCTTACCGGAGACGCTTCCGACAATTTTCCGGGCATTCCGGGAGTCGGCCCGAAAACGGCCGCCAAATGGATTCTGGAGCACGGGACAGCGGAAGCGGTGCTGGCAGCAGCCGACCAAATCAAGCCCGAGCGCTTCCGCCCGATCCTCAGGGAATCGGCGGAGATCGTCCGGCGCAATCGCAAGATGGTCGAGTTGCGGACCAAGATTCCCCTGCCCATCCCGGTGCGGGAACTGACCCTGCGACCCGACCCGGCGAAACAGGTGGAACTTTTTCGCCGGCTGGAATTCAAGCGCTTCACCCGCGAGGCCGAGGCCCGTCTTGCCCAGATGGGGCCCAAGCAGGCCGATCTTTTTGGAGGATGATCCGGTGAAACCAAGAATCGAAAATCTTTACGTCCACATTCCCTTTTGCACCCATCTTTGCCCGTACTGCGACTTCCCCAAGGAGCGGTTGGCGGGAAACCGAATGCGGGAGTTCCTGCGCGGGCTCCGTGCCGAATGGTCCCGGGCGGAGCGTGAAATGGATCTACAACCCCGCCGGATCTTTTTCGGCGGAGGAACACCCACCGCCCTTTCCCCCACCATGATGCGGGAGCTTTTTTCCATCGCCCCATGGGGCTCCGCCGGGGAGTGGACGGTAGAGGCCAACCCCGACGGCTTTGGCTCCGGCAAGGCTTCGCTCATGGCCGAGGCGGGCGTAACCCGGGTCAGCCTCGGAGCACAGGCCTTTCGTCCGGCCGACCTGAAATGGCTTGGCCGCCGCCACAACCGCACCTCCATCCGATCCGCCGTGCAGGCCGCCCGCTCGGCGGGAATCCCAGACGTGAACCTCGACCTTATCTATGGACTACCCGACCAGGGCCCCACGGAATGGCAGGAAACCCTGGAGGAGGCCTGCGCCCTTGGGCCCGACCATATTTCCGCCTATGCCATCACGCCGGAGGACGGGACGGAGCTGGCCGCAAGGATTGAGCGCGGCGATTGGCATCCCGATCCAGAAAACGAGGCCCTGCTGTTTCTGCTGACCAACCGGATCCTCGAAAGCCGCGGCTTCAAGGCCTACGAAATCTCCAACTTTGCGCAGCCCGGACACGAATGCCGGCATCACCAGGCGATCTGGTCGGGGGAGGATTATCTGGGACTGGGTCCGGGAGCCGTCTCGACCGTGGCCGGTCGGCGCTGGCGAAATCATCCGGACACCCACCGGTATGCGAAGACGGCCGTTGCCGGACCCCACCCGGAGCGGGTGGAGGAGGAAGAGCGCGGCGAAAAAGAGCGCCGCACCGAGAAAATCCTGCTCGGGCTACGGACCAGCGCAGGGCTGGAGGAAACGTCACTTCCGGGTTGCGAGGATTCGCTGCTTGAGTTGGAGAGAAAAGGCTGGGGACGTCGTATGGGAGGGCGTTTTCTCCTAACGGCCCGCGGACGACTGCGGGCGGACGAGGTCGCCGCCATCCTGACATGACCTTACAGCCTGCGATCGTCGCGCGCGGCTTGGGAAAAACCTACCGTGTCGCAAAAAAGGATCCCGGGTTGGGCGGAGCGATTCGGGGACTGTTCCATCGGCGGCACGAAGAAGTGACGGCGGTGGATGGCGTGGACCTGGAGATCGTCCACGGGGAACTGGTGGGTTTTTTGGGCCCGAACGGGGCGGGCAAGACGACCACCCTGAAGATGCTTTCCGGCCTGTTGCATCCCTCCCGCGGCTCCGCAAGGGTTCTTGGCCATGTGCCCTGGGAGCGCTCGGCGGAGTTTCGGCGACAAATCTCCCTTCTGCTTGGCCAAAAAAACCAACTCCTCTGGGATCTTCCGGCACGGGAGAGTTTTGAGCTGAACCGGGCGATCTACGGCATCGGCACGGAAGAGGGCAGAAAAACCATCGACCGCCTGGCCGGGGTGCTGGAAGTCGGGCACCTGATGGACAAACCGGTGCGGGAACTCTCCCTGGGGGAGAGAATGAAAATGGAACTGATTGCCGCCCTGATCCACCGGCCCAAGGTCCTTTTTTTGGATGAACCCACCCTGGGGCTGGACGTCGTCTCCCAGCACCGCGTTCGGGATTTTTTGCGCCAGCTGGTGGCGGAAGAAAAAATCACCACCATCCTCACCAGCCACTACCTGCAGGACATCGAGGC
>RHAF01000089.1 GCA_010028775.1 Verrucomicrobiota bacterium
ATCCTGAGAATCTTCAAGTGAGAGCAAACTTTCATTTCTCTCACCAGACTCTGTTCTTTCAATGAACTGTAAACATAATCCTCAAAGGCCGTTTTACAACCAAGCACAATGCCATGTGGGCCGATTTTAATTGTGAACAACTTGACCACAACTATCACTCCCTACTCTGAAAATGGTCCCGTGAATTTGTCCTCTTTGTCGAGGAGCCAAGTCGCAAAGAAAATCAGTGGGAGGTGTTCGAGGAGGAGACCGGAGCCTGTTGCAAAACTTTGAGCTTTGTTTCGAGCCAGCCCGGGGCGTCTTTTTGTAAGGCACTCCCCACGTGGCGATGCAGAAATCTCTCCAAGGCCAGCATGGCCGCCATCCGGTTGTCTGGCCGGGCAAAGCCGTGCCCCTCGTCCGCTGCCAACAAATACTCCACCGCTTGCCCTTTCTTGCGGTAAGCCTCGACAATTTGATCCGACTCCGCCTTCTTCACCCTCGGATCGTTGGCCCCTTGCACCACCAGAAGGGGGGCCTTCATTCTCTCCACCGAAAAGAGGGGCGATTGCGCCTTTAACCTCGAAACATCCTCCTCGTTTTGCGGATCCCCCACAAAGTAATCAAACTGCCTCCTCACCGACTCCCAATACGGGGGAATCGAGTTGAGCAGGGTGAACAGGTTGGAGGGCCCGACAAAGGAGGCTCCCGCGGCATAAAGATCCGGGGTGAAGGCCAACCCGGCCAAAGCCGCGTATCCCCCGTAGCTTCCCCCGTAAATGGCCACCCTCTTGGGATCCGCAATTCCCCTGGCCACCAAGTCCTTCACCCCCCAGGTCAGATCATCCTGCATTTTACCGCCCCACTCGTGCCGTCCGGCCGCATAAAACTTTTTTCCATAGCCGGTCGATTGCCGGAAATTCGGTTGCAGGACCGCCAATCCGCGGTTGGCAAAAAACTGCGCTGTTCCGTTGTAGCCCCAGTAGTCCCGGGCCCACGGACCCCCATGCGGCATCACCAACAAGGGAAGATGTTTCGCCTCTCTGCCCACCGGCAGGGTGAGGTAGGCGGGAATTTCCAAACCGTCCGAGGAGCGGTACCGCAGGGGGACCATCGGGGCCAACTTCTCCTTGGGCAGATCCGGCCTCAGAGCCCCAAAAAGGACCAACTGCCTTTGATCCCGGTCAAAAAGATAATAAGTGCCTGGATCCGTGTCCCCCGAGATCAAAATCACCCATCGCCGGTCGTTGCCCGACATGTCCGCCAACCCCACCTCCTGGTTGGGAAACTGTTTTCTCAGATAGAGAAAATCCTCCTCGAAGCCCTTGTCTTTCCAGTAATTCCGCTTGCGATCGTCAAAGTAAACCGTACCCACCAACTCATCCGTGGCCTCGGAGAAGGCCGCCCGCGACAAATCTACCCTCCCCAGCGGGTCGGACTCCATCTTCACCAGCTTGCCCGTCTGGGGATCGATCTCCGCCAGATAGGACAAGTCCTCCTGCCCCAGATTCGTCTCCAGGTAGGCCGAACGATTTCCGGGACGGAACTGGAATCCGCCCATCGACTCCTGCCAGCTGACTTTGAGGATCGGGGCGGAAAGCTTTTTCCCCTCCACCCGCATTAATTCGGTTCCACCATCCTTTGTCATCCTTGTCACCATCCTCACCTTTCCATCCAAATCGGCGATAATGTCGGCACAACCCTCCTTGTTCTCCCAGACCGGGGTCCGCTGCAATGTCTCCAAGGAAAGCCGCTCCACATCGAAATACTTCTCGTCCCGCTCGTTTACCTGGATCAACGCCTCCCCAGGCCGGGCCCTCGGCAGAGCCATCACCATGGCCCGCGCCCCGGGCTTGAGGGGAACTTCCTGGGCCACTGGTAAACCGGTTGCCGGGTCGGCTGGCAGGGAAAGATCCAGGCGACGCAAACGGTAATTCTCGTCCCCGCCGGAGTCCTGCGAAATCAGCAGATATCTCGAATCCCGTGTCCAGCTGAACCCCGCCGGAGGGCGGGCTTTTTCAGCGGTGATCGCCCTGGCCTGCCCGAGGAGTTCTCCCCAAGCCACCAAGTGCACGTTCAGGATTCCATCCTTCTCTTTGAGGAAGGCAACCCACCGGCCATCCGGTGAGATTTGTGGGCTCGCCAAGGCCGGGTTGCCAAAAAAAAGTTCCCGGTCGATCAAATCCGATGCTTGGGAGGATTGGGCGGAACCCATTTTTTTAACGCAACCCGCGCCCATCCACCCCCAAAGGGCCAAAACAGCCAGAGCCAGACATGGTTGAGCCATCCACCTCTCTAGACGAAAACCGGAGCGCGACCAAATTTCATCCGCCCTTGCCGGCGGCGGTCGCTTTCGGCAACCAATCGCCTTGGATCGCCTTCTTTTCCCGGAAAAGTTCGAGCTTGGCCTCCAACTCTTTTTTATCCCCCTCCGAGGGCGACTTGCTCAGCGCCAACATGCTTGTTTCCTGCGCCCGCCGGAAATCCCCCATCTCGGCATAGCCTGAGGCGAGAATACCGTAGGTCTGCACCAACGGCTCATCCTGCAGCGCTCTCTTGGCCAAACTGACCGCCCCCGCCCCGTCCCGGAATTCCAGAAACGGACAGGTTGCCTTAGCCCAAGCCAGGGTCACTCGGTCCGTCGCGGTCTCCGGAGTCAACCGCATGGCCCGTTTCAAATCGGCTTTGGCCCCGGCCGGATCCCCCGTCTTGGACAGGCAGTAGGCACGGCGGACCAGAACCCATGCCGTCTCCGGAGCTTGGTCCAAGACGCTGGTATATTTGTCCATCGCTTCGAGGTATTTCCCCGTCTTCTCCAACTCCAACCCCTCAAGCGCCGGACCAAACTTTGACTGGGTCCGGAACGTTTCCACCGCCGTTTGCAGTCGTTGCTTCTCCTCCGCACTCTCAACCTCCTTCAGCCTCGCCAAAAGAATCTCCTGGGCGCGGAGATACTGCTCGGATTCCGCCAAACAGGCCGCCTGCAACAGGACGTAGTCCGTCGTACGGTTAAGCTCCACGAGCTTCGCGGAAAGCGCAATCGCACCCTTGGGATCCCGGAACTCCGCCAACGGCCCGGCCTTTGACCTCAACGTGATGAGAAACTGCAGGTCGTTCTCCGCATCCGCCTTGTCATTGGAGATTCCCAGGGAGATCGCCTTTTGGAAATCGGCCCGGGCCGCCTCCTCATCCTCAAGTTTGAACTCGCAAAATCCCCGCCGCAATCGGATCCAAGGGATGTCGGGAGCCTTTTCCAACGCCGCCGTATAGAGATCCCTGGCCTCTCTCCAGGCCTCCTGCTGCTCCGCCCCGTAGGCCTGGAATGCCATCCCCCTTCCAATCTTGATGTTCTCTTCCGTGCTTAATTTGGATGTCGCCTCTTCCTTCTTTTCCTCCGCACACACCCCGCCGCCAAACAAGACCAACAGTAAAATAAAGGCCTGAGATTTCACTACACGCTCATTATAAACACCTGCTCTTCCTGTTCCAACTCCCGCAAATTGATGGTTTCTCCACCTCCTTCATCTTAATCTTCACCTTTATGTAATCTGGATCACGACCTCTTATGCCTGACCCTTTGACCTTCACCGGCGGCATCGCCGCCACCAATGCGTACCTCATCGACTTGGGGGGCCACCTCCTGGCCATCGATGCCCCGGAAGGCTTTCTCGATTTTTTAAAAGGAAAAAAGATCAAACCCGGTTCGCTTCTCCTCACCCACGGGCATTGGGACCACATCTGGGACGCCGCCGACCTCGCCGATTGGGCCGGTTGCCCCGTATACTATCATCCGGACACCGCTTTTCTCTGCCTTCAACCGGACGCCATGCTCGCCTTCGGTCTCCCCAAGAAAATTCGCCCCGTAAAGGCGACCAAGCTTCTGGATGAGTCCGGCCCGCTCCCGGAGGGTTGGGCCGACAGCAGGCTCTTGCTGGTCCCAGGTCACTGCCCAGGAAGCCTTTGCCTCTATCTTCCAAAATTCAACCAGCTCTTCGGCGGAGACGTCCTTTTTGCGGACGGCGTCGGCCGCTGGGACCTGCCGGGGGGCGATCGCGACTTGCTGCTCTCCGGCATTCACGAAAAAATCCTGCCACTTCCCCCGAAAACCGTCGTCTACCCGGGCCACGGTCCCTCCACCACCGTCGGACAGGAAAAACGCTCCAACCCCTTCTTGGCCGTTTGAAATCCTCCTGCAGGCTATAAGACAGGGTCTAAAGCCTTCCCCGACTCCACGTCCTCCACCTTTCCAGCAAGGCGCGCGCCTTGCCGCTCTTCACCGTCTCCTCGGCCATCTTCCTCCCTGCCGCCCAATCCCCTGCCAACCCACCCAACCAAAGCAAAACTCCCGCGTTCCACACCACCAATCCCCTCACCCCGACCGACCCGTCTCCACCCAAAACCGCCTCCATCTTGGTCGCACTCTCCCGCGCATCCGTCACCTCCAGATCCCTGGAAGAGCCGCCAGCGTTTTCCGAGGCCCCCTCCGTGATTTCAAAACGTTTTCCCTTCCTCATTCCGACCAAGCGGTTTTTTCCCAAGGGGGACAATTCCCCCAAGGGAGCCCCTTTTTCATCCTCCCCGTATACCAAGGCGTAAGAGTCCACTCCCAGCGTCTCCAAAGCCCCGCCCAGTTTCACCATATCCTCCTCTCGAAAAACCCCGATCATCCGCACCTCCGGCCGGACGGGATTCACCAGGGGGCCCAGAAGATGAAAAGCGGTCCGCTTGCCCTGGGTCGCCAGAATTTTTCTCGCCCCCGCCACCGCGCCAAAAGCAGGATGAAAATCGGGGGCGTAAAGAAACGCACAACCCACTTCGGCCAGACAATCGGCGAGTTCCCCCGCATCCTTCACTCCTCGCAGCCCCAAGGCAGTCAGGGCATCCGCACTTCCGCTGGCCCGGGTGATCCCG
>RHAF01000090.1 GCA_010028775.1 Verrucomicrobiota bacterium
GAGTGCTGCCAGTTTCGACTGACCGGAAAGGTTCCCCAACTCACCCGCGGGGAGGCTCTCTTGGCGGCCCACGCTTTTCGGGCCTCCGGTCGGAAATCCCTACCCAATCCAGCCGATGGGACCTGCCCCATGCTCCAGATCGGCACGGGAAAATGTCTGATCTATGAATCCCGACCGTTCGGTTGCCGCACTCATTTTTGCCGACTCGCCGGGGGCCCGATCGAGCGAAGTGAAGTGATTGATCTGATCCGCCGCTTGGAACAGATCGATCTTCAACTCGGGGGAGATGGCCCCCACCCCTTGGCTTCGGCCATCCCCCAAGCTCTCCAGGAACTTTGAAACCGCTGCGTATCGTCGTGGCTGGAGGTGGAGCCGCCGGTTTTTTCGGGGCCATCACCGCCGCCGAAACGAACCCTCAAGCCACCGTCATTCTTTTGGAGAAAGGCTCCCACCTTCTGGCCAAAGTCCGCATTTCCGGAGGAGGTCGCTGTAATGTAACCCATGCCTGCTTCGATCCCCGCGAACTGTCCACCCGCTATCCAAGAGGCGGAAAAGCCCTCATCGGACCCCTGACCCGCTTTGGACCTACGGAAACGGTCCGCTGGTTTGAATCCCGCGGATTGAAACTCAAGACCGAACCGGATGGCCGAATGTTTCCGGTCACCGACTCCTCCCAATCCATCATCGACTGCCTGACCCAGGCCGCACGCCAAGCCGGAGTGAAGATCCTCCCGGAATCCGGAGTTCAATCTATTCGCGCAAGCGATGGCGGCGGATTCCTGCTTCAACTTACCGACGGAGCCACCATGGAGTGTGACCGGCTTTTGTGGGCGGGAGGGGGATGCCGGCCGGAGGCCCACCCCGTTTCCGCTTTGGGGCACGGATTGGTTTCTCCCGTCCCCTCTCTCTTTACTTTTCATGTCGAGCTTCCATGGATCCAATCCCTCGCGGGCTTGTCTGTTTCGGAAGTGGAAGTTTCTGTGCCGGACCTTCCTCTCAAGGAGAAGGGGCCCCTGCTCTTCACCCATCAGGGGCTGAGTGGCCCGGCCATCCTTCGTCTTTCGGCCTGGGGCGCACGTCCCCTGCATGAAAAAAACTACCAGTTCCCCCTCCAGATCAACTGGCTTCCCCAGCTATCCCAAGCCGAAATTCTAAAAGAGATTCAGACCCGGCGGGAAAGCCAAGGGGCCCAGATGGTGCTACGGGCGAAGTGGAATCCCCTCCCTGCACGGCTATGGGAACAATTGGCGGCAGAAGCAGGGATCACCACCGAGGATCGATGGTCGAAACTCTCCCGGGAATCCGGCATCCGGTTGGCTCAGACCCTCCACGCCACGGTGTTGCCAGTGAGCGGAAAAAGCATGAACAAGGAGGAATTTGTCACGTGTGGCGGCATCCCCTTGAAAGAGGTCGACCTGAAAACCATGGAAAGTCGTTTGGTGCCGGGCCTGTACTTCGCGGGAGAGGCTTTGGATATCGATGGAGTCACCGGCGGGTTCAACTTTCAGGCCGCCTGGACCACCGGTTGGCTGGCCGGGGAGTCGATGGCGGAATAGAACGAAACTCCCTTTCCGCGGAGCCTCGGATTTGCGAAATTTGTAGCCACGCAATGAAGGAAAAGCCCCTCTTCAAATCCGAGAGTCGTTTTTGGACCGGTTGGGATTGGACCGTGGCCGTGGTGGCCATTTTTCGGAGTGTGGAAATCCCGGCTTTGGTCACCCTGCGTTTTCTCGACTTCCATCCCCGCATCGAATCCCTCCTCAACCTGTCAGCTTCCGCTCTTCTTTTGGCCGATATTATTTTGCGTCTTCAGCGGTCCATCCAAACCTCCCGCGGTCCTCTTCATGGAGCCGCAGCCCGGAAACACTATCTCCGGACCTTTTTTGCCTTCGACCTCGTTGGATCCATTCCTTGGGGGGTCATTTGTAACCGCCTTTTGCTTCCGGGGAGCGGATGGACCTTTGTGGCTTTCCTTTGCCTTTTTCGTTTGGCCCGTGTGGCAAGCTTAAGTCGGGATTTTATCCGAACCCCCTCCCGGTTTTTTATTCTCCGCCGGCTGGGAATTTTTCTTCTATGGATCGGTCTGGTGGTTCATCTCGTCGCCTGCGGTTGGGTGGCGGTGGGAGGCATCAACCCGGGACTGCCTCCCGGCCGCACCTACATCCGGGCCCTCTACTGGTCGGTCACCACCCTCTCCACCACCGGCTTCGGGGATATCACCCCAAAAACAGAGCCCCAGATGATCTACACCATGTTAGCCATGATCATGGGAGCGGGTCTTTATGCCACCGTGATTGCCAACATCGCCTCACTCATCACCCGGGCGGATACCGCACGCGCGGCCTTTGATGAAAAAATGGAACGGCTGCACACCCTGATGAAATACAAGAAAATGCCGGATGCCCTCCAGCGTCGGATTTTCGACTATCACCAGTACCTTTGGAAAAGCGGTCTGGGTCATGACCATGAGACCCTTCTCAAGGAGCTTTCCCCGGCCCTGCGCCGCTCCGTGGGTCTTTTCCTCAACCACCATATTTTGGAGCAAGTTCCCATGCTCAAGGGAGCCAACACCGCCATCCTGCACCGTCTCATCAGCAATCTTCACACCGTCGTCTACACACCCGGCGATGTGATCATCCACCACGGTGAAACCGGCACCAACATGTACCTGATCAACCGAGGAGAGGTTGAGGTGCTCGATCCCCAGCAAGGGTGTGTTGCCACCTTGCGTGAAGGCGAATATTTCGGGGAACTTGCCTTGCTGGATCCGGAACGCCCCCGTCAGGCAGATGTGGTGGCCAAGACGTTTTGCGTCCTTTCGATGATCGATGCCGAGACGTTTACACTCGTTCTGCGTAAATTCCCGGAATTCGCCGCCCATGTCCGACAAGTGGCCGCCAGACGGCTGGCCGAGTCCGACCAACGGGCGGGCAGGAGCTAGGGCCCCGCGCCCCTTCCGCCTTTCGTTCACCCCCCTTTACAGCTAGGCTCCCGGTCTATGGCCGGGACCGAATCCATCACGATTTATGACACCACCCTGCGCGACGGCGCCCAAGGAGAGGGGGTTCATTTTTCCCTGTCGGACAAGCTCCGCTTGGCCGAAAAACTGGCCGGCTACGGGATGCATTATGTCGAAGGGGGATGGCCCGGATCCAACGACAAGGACCGCGAGTTCTTTCCCGAAGCCCAAAAGCTGAAATGGGGTTTCTGCAAACTGGCGGCCTTCGGTTCCACCCGCCGCGCCGGCACGCCCGCCTCCTCCGATCCTCAAGTCCGTCTGCTCCTCGAGGCGGAAACCCCCGTCGTCACCATTTTTGGCAAAAGCTGGCTCCTTCACGTGGAAAAGGTCCTCCGCACCACCCCAGATGAAAACCTCCGAATGATCTCCGAAACCGTTGCTTTCCTGAAAAAGGAAGGTCGCGAGGTGATTTACGATGCAGAACATTTCTTCGACGGCCACGCGGACGACCCGGGCTACGCCCTCCGCACCCTCGAGGCGGCGGCCGGAGGCGGGGCCGAATATTTAGTGCTCTGCGACACCAACGGAGGACGTCTTCCCTCCCAGGTTGCCCAGGCCGTCCGGATCGTCCGCCATCAATTCCCCACCACCCAAATTGGCATCCACACCCACAACGACTGCGGTCTGGGCGTGGCCAACGCCGTGGCTGCTGTCGAGGAAGGAGCCCTCCAGATCCAGGGAACGATGAACGGCTACGGGGAACGCACGGGCAACTGTAACCTCACCACGGTCCTGCCGATCCTCGAACTCAAGCTTGGCAAAAAGATCCTGCCTTCTGGCCATCTCCGCAAACTTTCCGAGTTGTCCGGCTTCGTCGACGAGTTGGCCAACCTGCAGCACGATCCCCGGGCCCCGTTCGTCGGCCGTACCGCCTTTGCCCACAAGGGCGGGATGCACGTCAACGCGGTGAACAAGCTGGCTGCCAGCTTCGAGCACATCGAACCCGGCGAAGTCGGCAACCATCAACGTATCCTTGTGGGGGAACTCTCCGGCGGGGCGAACGTCATGATGAAGGCACGGGAATTGGGCCTCACCCTCGATGAAAAGGCCGCCTCCACCCGGGATATCCTCGCCCACATCAAAAAACTGGAAAAGGAGGGTTACGAATTTGAGGCCGCCGACGCCTCGTTTGAACTCCTCGTGCGACGTTCCCTGGAAAAACTGCACGCCCCGTTCCAACTCGACTCCTACAAGGTGGAAGTCACCCGGGCACGGTCCAAGGCCCGTGAAACCAGCAAGGCCACGGTCATGGTGCGGGTCGGCAAAAAGGCCCGCAAGACCTCCGCCCCCGGGGATGGTCCGGTCAACGCGCTCGATGCGGCCCTCCGCAAGGCGCTCCTGCCCGCCTTCCCCGCCCTCAAAAAGATGAAGCTCATCGATTACAAGGTTCGGATCGTCAATTCCCGGGGTGGCACGGCGGCTCGGATCCGGGTTCTCGTGGAATCAACCGATGGACAGCGGGAATGGGGCACCGTGGGGGTCTCCACCAACATTATCGAAGCCAGCGCCTTGGCCTTGAGCGACAGCCTTTCCTACTTTTTGCTCCCCAAATCTTAGCCCTTTTGCGCAGGCCGGGCCTGCTGGGATCGAAGCGCATCGAATGGCTCCGGAGGCTGGGATCGAACCAGCGACCAATCGGTTAACAGCCGATCGCTCTACCGCTGAGCTACTCCGGAAAAGCGGTCATTCCTTATA
>RHAF01000010.1 GCA_010028775.1 Verrucomicrobiota bacterium
AAAGACGATTTCTTTTCTTATACTATGGAGGGCTCGCCCCTCAACACGTCAAATATCTCGCTTGTCGTCCCCGAACCATCCGCTCTTTCGCTTCTCGCTGTTGGTTTGGGCGGATTTGCGCTGATTCGGCGACGTCGGTCGTAATCCGCAGTCCTACACCATTCCCCATAGCACCCGGTTTCCGCAGCGAACTGGTTTTGGGGCAATGGGGAGGTAAATCGGTCAGCCAGAAAGACAGCCTGATTTTGCACAGTTCTTAGCGAATAGATCTATGGTTCAAATCCCGTTTGTAAGAGATCTCGCAGCTTTTTAGCCAGCCATCCGCTAGAAACGGCGGCTTGATAAATGGGGTGGGTGGGGGTGGCTGATGGAATTTTCCGGAGCAGCTTGGCCAGCCCAAGGCGAGCTATCCGCTTGTTCTTTGTGCCAAGGCTTTGGCGGATGAGTTTTCCGCCGACCTTGGCTCTGGCGAAATAAGTCCCAGACCCCCAGCCCGGGTAAGATTCGAAATCACAACAGACAAATAAACCGATTGGGAGGCAGATTTCGACCCCGTCGGTATCACATTGCAGTATCACAATGGGAATCTAGGGTTTGTAAGTAGTTGTAACGGGTCCATAGCTCAACGGTTAGAGCAGGGGACTCATAATCCCTTGGTTCCTGGTTCAAATCCAGGTGGACCCAGGATCACGGTTAAAAGTCTAGGATTAACCAAAGGAGGCGCATCAGGACTCAGCCTGGGGAGCAAAGGTTGGTCACGGGTTGTGGACAGGGAGTTCTGGACCCTGGGATTTTTCGGAGGCGGAGGGGGAGGGAATCGAGTGAGATATGGATATGAAGGCTTTCTGGGTAACCCTTTCCATGGGTATGGCTTTGACTTTGCAGGCGCAGGAGAGCGGTCCAAGCCGGTTGGAGGCGGCGGAGACCGGGGAAAAGGATGTGGCTTGGCCAAGGAAGCCGGACAACCGGCTCAGCTCGCTTTCCGGAAAAATGAAGGATTTCCGCGAAATCCCCAATCAGGACTATGGAGGAGCCAAGGAGTTCCGCTCCGATCGGCTCTATGAGGATCGGCAAGCTTCCAGCCTGGCCGCGGTCCCCATGTGGTCGATGAGCGAATCGCCGGTCGGCAAAAAAGACGACACATCCCTCTTCAAGGACTCTTCCACCGCCAAGCCGAGTGAAAGAAACCATTTCGATCCCGAATCCGCCAGACGGGAGGAGATGGAGCTGAGGGAGGAGCGGCAGCTGTCCCGCCATGAGGCGATGGGATGGGCTTCACGCACCAGCAGGATGGGTCAGGCCACGGACGGAAGTTTGCAGATGTACGAGGGTCGACTAACGCGCGTGCGGCACCAGGTGAGCCATGAGTCGAACTCTGCCGATCGGGATTTGGGCGAGGGACGCCGCGAAAAGTACAGCCCCGAGGAGGTGCGAAGGCTTCTTCAGCAGCAGCCCGGTTTGCCGGAAATCAAGGAGATGGTGCGGCCGGCGTTGCCGGTCAGGGCTGAATCTCCAGCGGCATCTCGGCCCTTAGCTGCGGGTAGTTGACGAGGTTGGCGGTGATCGAGGCCTGACCGGCGGAAATTTTCCCCCGGAGGGCCTGGAAGGGGATGATCAACTGGTAGTTCAGCCGTTCCCCGGCGTTGACGTAGCTGTAACCGGGATCGGGAGCGAATTCGAAATCCTCAGACCAGGTGTAGACAATCCTGCCCGCGGGATCGCGGATGACGGCCTCGCACCGCTGGGAGGTGGGAAAATAGAGGGTGGACCCTTTTTCCGATCCGTTGGTCAGGGTGAATTTGACGACGATCTGGTCGCTGGGCTGGGGATCCTGGATCCTTTTAAGGGTTAGGGAGCCGGGCGTGATCTCCATTTTGGTTTTGTAGGATTCCAGGTTGAGCTGGTTGGCGTCCTCGAAACGTTTTTTGGATCCCTCCATAAACAGCCCGCCCTTGATCAGCCCCGGGGCGGACTGGAACTTTTCCGGCATGGTGGACTTGGAGGCGTCGACCTCCGCGTACAGGAGCCCGATACCCAGAGTCGCGATAAATAGGAGGAAACTTCCCATCCGCCAAGGTTGGCCCAAATCGGGAGGTCTTTCAATTTGGGGTTTATGCGGTTCCCTGTGGACCATCGGGATGATGGGTGGCATGGGCGGCTGCAGGTTTGGGGGAGATCCGTTGGCAAACCCGGGTTCGTGCCGGGGGAAGCATGGCAGGGTCTGCTTGGTAAACGGCCCGGATTGCGCTTATATGTTTTGGTGCTGCAGGTTCTTCCATGGCTGTTCGGGTTTTTTCTTTGGATCGGGGCGGCGGAAAAGCCCCCCGTCCTGATCCGTGTGCATCTCCAGGCTCCCGAGGGGGCCAAAGGGGATGTCTCCGTTCCGGTGAGCCTCTTCAATCCCCCCGAGAAGATCGCCATCCAGAGTCTGCCGGAACTGTCGGAAAAGGATATTCGCAAGGTCTCGACCCGGAGTGACGGCACGATATTACTCGAGTTTGATGATTTCGGCCGCACGAAACTCGACGTGGCGACCAGCACGGGGCGGGGCCTGATCCTGGTGGTGATCGTCAACGGCCGGGTGGTGTACGCCCCGCGTGTCGACACGGTTCTGAAGAACGGATGCCTCCTTTTGCCGGTTGGTGCGGTCACGCCTGAGGAGATGGCCCAGGTGAACGGAGACCTCGAAAAGTACCACAACCAGAAACTCAAGGACACATCCAGATAGGATTTGGCGGTTTATTCAAAAAAAAACCGCCCGGTGGTGAGATATTGATGGACGAACCGCATTCCGTTCTGCAAAGGGGAAGTCCATGAAAACTTTTTGGCCATTGATTTGCCTCGGGGTTTCCCTGGGGCTCGCGGAAGGGGCGGTTACGGGGCAGGATCCCGATCCTACCGCGGAGCGGGCGGCGGGCATCGTGGCCGGTTTGGATCGAACGGGTGCAGGCAGGGTGATGCTGAACGAAAAAACCGGGCGTCTGGAAGTGAGAGACGAGGCGGGAATCCTGATTGATGAGATTTCCGCCGGGAGCGCGGGACGCGCGGTGGATGTTTGCGGACAGGAATACAGGCTAAGTTTCGGCAAGGACGACATGGGCCGCAAGAGTGTCCTCGTGCGTGCGGGTCCGGCCATGCGCAAGCCGATCACCATCGAGCTTTTCGGGCGCAAGGCGGTTTTGTCCACGGATGCCTCTCTTTTGGCCACCCTGGTAGCGGAGCGGCAGGTTTTCTATGAACCCTCGGTGTGTGGGCAGGTCTATTACATCGACCGCACGGAGATGAGCGGTAACGAGGTGAGCCGGCTGGCCACCCCAAAAAGAGAGGTGGCCGTGATGGCCCAACCCTCCAATCCCACGGGTGCCTCGCCCAGTCTGGAGGTTGGAAAGAAGGCCGAGGACGACGCCGCGCAGAAAAAGGCGGGGGAAGCCGTAAAATCGGCACTTTTCACAATTTTTGGATTGCCGGACAAGCAACCAAGCGCCAAAGCCAAGGTCTATCGTTTGCGGGGCAATTCCGATGGTGGCGACCCATCCTCGGGCGTGGCGGCTCCTGCCTCGGCGGAAGCAGGCCGACCTTAAATCAATTGCGGTGGTATCCGAATGCTCTCGCCCAACCGGGCAGCCAGGACACCCACTTATTCACAAGTAAACGACCGCTCGAGGCGGTGTGGACATTCGCAACCATAATTTAGTTTGACGGGATTCATCCAACATATAGTGGTGAATCCGTGGGGTACACCATTCAGAGGAGCTATAGACCGGATAAGAGCCCTATATATAGTTCGTATTGTGGTCTTTTAACCAAGGAGTGGGCAGGATCGAATTTTATCAACCGCTCCAGGAATCCTGCGGTGACGATCAGGAATGTCGCGGGTTCTTTTCAGCCTCTGCGGGATGCCGTGAGTTATCGTGGTGTTGTCTGGGTGAGGCGTGTTGGACGACGGCTCAAACTATGGGCCAGTGTGGGATTACGGTCCTTGGGCGGGTTGGCGATTCTTTGGACGAGCACCCTGCGCGCCAATCCGGTAGGGGAGCAGGTGGTGGGCGGTGCGGCCACATTCAACCGACCGGATGCGGCCACCCTTTTGGTCAACCAGCAAACCGATCGGGCGGTGATCAACTGGGCCAACTTTTCCGTCGCCCAAGGGGAACTGACCCGCTTTATCCAGCCTAGTTCGACGTCTGCCGCACTTAACCGGGTGGTGACGCTGAGCCCCTCGCTGATTGAAGGGGCGCTGAAGGCGAACGGGCAGGTTTGGTTGAGCAATCCGAACGGCGTGATGGTGGGCAAAGGCGGAATCGTCAACGTGGGATCCTTTTTGGCGACCACCCATGACATCCAGACCGATGATTTCATGCGGGGAGCGGATGTGACTTTGCGGGGTCAGTCGGATGCCAGCATCATCAACCAAGGGGCGATCGAGGCACACAACGGCGACGTTTTTCTGGTGGCCAAACAAGTGAAAAACGAGGGCCAGTTGATGGCTCGGGATGGGACGGTGGGAATGGTGAGCGGCACGGAGGTCAGCCTGCAGTCGATCGGAGCGGGCAAGTACAAGGTGCGGGTGCTGGCGGACGAGAGCGGTAACGGATCCTCCAAGGCCGCGTCCGATTCCGCCGAAATCATCAACCAGGGGGTCATTGAGGCGGCCAACGCCGTTTTGGAAGCCACCGGCAGTTATCTTCCGCTGGCCATCCGGAATGACGGGACCATCCGGGCCACGGGCACCCTGGCAAATGCGGACGGAAGCGTCTCGCTGATCGGCGGCAAGGGGGATGTGGTCAACCGCGGGGTGGTGGAGGCGTTGAGGGAGAATCTTTCCGGCAAAAAGGAGGGGGGTGAGATCCGTGTGGCGGGGAGGAATGTTTTCACGGATCCGGCCTCCATCATCACCGCCTCGGGTGAGGCGAAAGGCGGTGGAATCAAAATTGACGCCAAGGACACGATTTACGCCTCGGGAAAGATTGAGGCAAAATCTTCCGGAGATTCCGGGGGCAAGGTGGTGATGACTGGGGATAGAATTGCTCTACTCAAGGCGGAGCTGAATGTCAGCGGGGCGACGGCAGGCGGTGAGGCTTTGGTGGGGGGAGATTTGTCCGGAACCAACCCGGAGGTGCGCAACGCCTCCGCGTTGTTCTTGAGTCCGGATTCGGTGATTTACGCGGATGCGACGCAGGATGGCAACGGTGGCAAGGTCATTCTTTGGAGTAACGAGTACACCGGCTTTTACGGGAACATTTTTGCGCGTGGGGGAGCAAAGGGTGGGGATGGAGGTTTTGTGGAAACCTCATCTGCAGGCAATCTGCAGGTGGACGGGCAAGCAGATGTTGGGTCGATCCGCGGCAAGGGGGGCAGTTGGTTGCTGGATCCTCCTGACCTCTACATTGGAACGACTTCAGGGGGAATCGCTACTGGATATTACGACAGTCTTGCTACCGCTCTCACATACAACCCGACGCAACAACCCCCACTAGTCGATTTTTCTCAAATCCCTGATGCCCAAAACACCCAAGTCAAGGTGGACAGAATTCTCTTTGCCCTCAATAACAATCAAAATGTGATTATTCGAGTAGGAGGAAAAACACCCGCATCCTATACTTTTGTCGGAAGCGGCGTGGGTAACGGCACAGGTGATATTGTTGTTGCGGTCCCCATCATCGCAAGCCTATCGAGCACCGGAAGCCTCACTCTGGTCAATAACTACCTATATGGGGGCTCGGCTGGATATGGAAACATACGAGTCAATGCACAAATCGTGGTTGGGGGAAGCATAACCATGATTGCAGCGAGTGACTGGGGACTTTATCGAGGTACACCACCCGCAAATAACCCCGCACTTTCAGATGGAGGCAAAGGGGGCGATGTGGTGATTAATGCGCCACTTTTCGCAAACGGCAGGATCACCCTGACCGCAGGGGAGTCATTGGCGAGTGCAACCGGAGGCACGGGTGGAGACGTTCTTATTCATGCCAACATATATGCAGGCGGCGGGGTAAACATCACCGGGGGTGATGCGGATAAGGCATGGAACACGTACTTCAATTACACAAGTCAATATCCTACTCCTGGTCAGGTCTTTAACTGGACCCTAAGCACACCTTACTGGGTTCCTCAGTCAAACGCTGCCATTGGAAACCCAACGAAATACAACGTCCCGCGGGGTAGCGGAGGTGTGGCCGGAACGGTAAGAATCGACGATGCTATATCCATCTACATAGGAAACGGTCAAAGTACCATCAGGGCAGGAACTGCAGGGCCTAACCAGAGTGGTGGCGATCTTAACATTGGTGCAACCATCCTTGCGTTAGGGAGCGAGGTTTATCTGACCTTAAAATCCGGCAACGGCAAACAGTCTGGGAACCTCACCACCAGTTCCACATTGGGCACAAGTGGAACTGTCGTTAGCTCGGTTGACGGAATATCTCTCCCCACTCCAGTGGTTTCCTCCCAGTTGCGTGAGCTTAGTTTCTGGGTTGGCCATGTCCTGACAGTGGGTCTTCCTGCGTATGCCGAGACGATCAGCCTCCGGCCTTACGACGTTTCGCAATCCACTTGGATAGGGCAGACAGACATTAACGGACTCAGTGTTTTTTCGACCGATCAACCCTCCATCGCAAACCTGTTTGCCACCACACTTAAAATTGGAGTTTTAAAGGACAGCATTCCCCTTACCGCGGTAACAGATATTGCAACGGGAGCCTCCTACGTCATTGAATCCTTGGGAACCACCTCCCAGGCAAACTGGAACACCATCGCCGGAACCACTGGGGTAGTTTATTCCGTTGGCGACTCATTTGTGGCTCAGGCCTTTTCGAGCGGCACCGGTACTGTCCGCCAGACAGCGGGGGATATCGGGTTGGGTCAAGCAACTCCAATCACATTCAACTCGAGCAACGTCTACTTCGGTGGCTTCCGATCCGCTGTGGATTTTGATAGTCCCAGCGGGAGTCCGTATTGCATCACGTTGCCCGTGAATGGCCAGGTCACATTCGACACGGGGGGTCCAGTCTTCAGCAATTTTGGCGGATCCACAGCAGATATCTACATTCAGAATGGCACCGTCAACTTTCAAAATGTGCAGGCTCCCGGAAACAACCCTCTGGCTGCGCCGGGGACCGGAACTCTCTATTTGGATGTTGCCAATCTTTCGGCGGCACAGATTTACGGCGATTCATACCTGCAAATCGTGAAGACAAGCGGATCAAAGAACTTGGGAAGCATTAATTTGGGCGCCATCAACGTGAACGCCGCTCCCTATAACCAAGGTAAAATTCTTGGAATCCAGATGGCGGGTAATTTTAACCTTGTGGTACCGGGCAGTATTATTTCGCAGTCCGGCCCTTTGAAGGTGTCTGGCAGTACCTCGATCACCTCGGGTGGCGTGATCAACCTGAATAATGGAGCCAATACCTTTTCTGGATCGGTTTCCCTGAATTCCTCAGGTGCCTCCACGGTCAATGGTACGGGTAATATCAGTTTGGGAATCTCGAGTGCGACTGCATTCTCCATGAGCACCACCGGCAACATCAGCCAGTCGGGTGCATTGACCGTGAGCGGCGCATCATCTTTCACGAGCACAGGGGGTGGTATTACGCTCAACAATGCGGGCAACAATTTCATCGGCGCTGTTACCCTCACCGCGGCGGCCGGGTCCGCTGTATTTATCCAGGATGCCAATTCACTCAATATCGGCGGCATCAATATGGGAACATCTTCCGATCCCGGCGGAGGCTCATTGACGATAGTGGTCGGGTCCACCTTAACCCAAAGCGGGGTAATCAACACCGGAACGGGAGGGGTCGCTATTGGCGCCACCGCGCCCAACACGGATATTTATCTGGCTTCCTATGCCAACGCTATCCGTGCCGGGAGCATTACATTTCTTAACAATGGAACCAGCAACCCGGCCAACGTCCGTGACTACGCAATCTGGACAACCTTTGCTGGTGCCGATTTAGACGGGGGTCTTAGTGGAGCGAATCTGACTAATCTGCGAAACCTTACCATATTGTATGAATCGGCAGGCATCACACAGCTGCCTTCGACGACCCTACAAAATGGGGGAAGCTTGTTTTTAAGGGGAACTTCCATAGGGCAAACGGGTGCGCTGGTAGTCCCGGGCACAACGTCAGTGACAGCCACTGCAGGAGCAATCACGCTCACCCAGAACAATGATTTCATCGGAGCGGTAAGCCTCTCGACTTCGGGAAACAACGGCATCAGTTTGAAGGATCGAAATAATCTGCTACTTGGAAATGTTGTCACAGGGGCAGGGAGCGCGGTGGTGACTTTCGCCTTTGGCGGAAATCTGACCCAATCCTCGGGAACTTCTGTACAGTCTCTTGGAAGTGGCATTTTCACCTTTGATGCGACAGCGGCGGGGGCTTCCGTCGATCTCTCCACCTCAGCCAATTATATTGGGAGTTCAAATGTGGTGTTGACTGGTGGAACCAACTTTCTCGATTTCAAGTTGCGTAACATCTGGTCCGGGGCGGACACACCTGGAGCCAGTACACCGATCTCCTTGAGGGATTTGACCTTGATCTATGACAACGCTCCCATCGCTGTTCCTGCTTCCAACTTCAACACGGTCAGCAGAAACCTTGTGTTGGCTGCCGGTGGTAACATCACCCAGGTTGGTGCTTTAACTGTCGGGGGAGCCTCCACCCTTTCAAGTACAGGTGGTGTCATTACCCTCCTCGACCCGAATAACGATTTTACCGGGGCGGTGACGCTGACGACCTACGGGAACAACAGCATCTCTATATTGGACAAAAATGCCCTGCTACTGGGTGATGTCAGGATGGGGACTACCGGCAGCGGGCAACTGACCCTGAGAACCACGGTTGGCTCCATCACCCAGTCGGGAAGAACCACGATCGGCACCGGAAGGGGTGCGGTGGCGATTACCGCGGGCGGAACCTCGGCCATCACCCTGGCGAATGACAACGATTTCCGGGGGACGGTCGCACTGACCGGAGGAACGACACAGATCCGCGACATCAACGACCTTACCTTGGGGAGTTTGAGCACAGGGTCGCTTACCGCCACGTCCTACGGCCAGTTGAATCTCGGGTACGGCACGGTCAACGGTAGCCTTGCGGCGACAAGTAACGACGGGAACATCATCCAGACAGCCGGGCAGAGGATCGGTCACCATGACGGCTGGGGTGACCGGGGTGCCCGCCAACGTGTATTTGGGCAACATCACGCTAAGGGCGGCCAGTGCGGATTTTCTGATGGCGGCCGTCAACGGGGTGGAGAGGTTGGGTCAGTTTGCAGGATCCACGGTGGTGACGGGTAAGCTTATCGTGCGCAGTCCGATCAACACCCTGTTCAATCTCTCCAATGGGGCGGGCGGGTTTGAGCTTACGGCTGGGCAGTTGAACAACATGAATCTGGGCACCCTCGAGACCCGGGCAAGCGGAACAGGCAACCTGGCGGTGGGCACCTTCAACGCCCCCACGATCAACGGCCTCAATCTGGTGACGGAGGGCACCGGGAATATCACGGCGGGTAGCATCACCGTGGGCACCCTGGGGATTGACTCGGGGGGAACGATGACCTTTGCCCGGGTCGGGGGTCTGCAGAACAACCGGGTCCAGAACCTGAGTAACGTGAGAATTTCCGTGGGTGGATTTAGTTTCCAGAACCGGATTGGGATGAATCTGGTGGGAACCCTGACCATGCCAGGCCGCACGGAGATGGAAATTGCAGGCCAGTTTTACAACCGAACGGGGCTGAAGTTCCCCACGGCGGGAGTCCAACAGGGGAGTGTGATCAAGTCCTTGTCGTTGTTTGGGGGGTTCCCGCAGGTTTCGGGTTTGGCTGGGTTCAGTTACCGATATGACGGGGCGATGCCGGCAACGGGAAACTGGATGTCCTACGCGGTTTTGCCGCTTGCGATGTATGCCCCCAGCGGGACGGTGATCGCCGGGGTCGACCTGAGCGGAACTCCCACCGGGGGCGGGCAACTAAACACCTTTTTCACGGGTAGCAATAATCTGAACTGGATAATCTCTGATTTTGGAAAATTCAACCTACCCGAGGTGAACCCGGCACGGCTGGAGTACATGATTTATCCGCAAAGGGTGGAACCGGAGACGCGCTCCCTTCCTGAGCCCTCCATGCAGAAGTTGACCCAGGAACTTGGCCGTCCCCCCACCACCGAGGAGGCAAACCAACGGATGGCCTCCCTTCAGGCCCAGCAACGTCAAGGAAAGGGGATTATTTTTGAGCGAAGCAGCTTTGATTCTGAGGATACGGGAGATGTCCGGCAGGAGGCCCGTGGGCCGGAAACAATCCTCGACGGGGGCAAACCGCAGGCCGGAGTCCAAAAGAATGCAGGTGGGGCGGAACAGAAATCCGTCAGACAAGATGCACATTCTCCTGACACGGAGGCAACCGAGACTGTTGGACAACGTGTCGACACCAAGAAAGACCCTAATGGGCCTATTTTAAGGGGAGGATCGAAAAGAGCGGTGGTTCTGCGTGAAGACCAGAGGCAAGTTGAGGAGGTGATCCAATCCGAAAGGGAGCGGGCGGAGGTCAGTCTCAGCGAGCCGGTTGCCCGGAACCGATAGAAGATTTTTCTCCGTGGCATCCATTTCGGTTCACTCTGAACTGAAAATGACGAGATCCACGTTCCCTATTTTTTTGTTATTGGAGGCTATTTTACCAATTCCGTCTGGCAGACTTTCTGTCCGGAACACAAGACCCTTGGTGATCATAAATGATTTTTAACACATAAAAAATTAAAATACTTAACCTGCACTACATATTTGATTGGAACTGAGATCTTAGATCAATCTCCACAAGTTATTGGGTACAAAATTTGGGTTTTCTTGTTTGGTTGAAGTGACCGTCGAGTCTCAAGGTAATGAGGCGCCTGTGGTGTATCCATGTGATATCAGGCCTTTTGTGCTTAAATTTTGGCTGGGCACAAGAATCCCAGGAGACCCAGTTCTCCGCACCCTATCCCTCTAGGTCGGAGGGACCGAGCGTGCAATTTGGACAAGGTTACCAGAGCGTGGCTCCAAGCATGCCCAATCCCTCGGAGGGAAGGATCAAGGTTGAACCAAAGGTTGAAAGTCAGGAGGGTGGGGCGGGAAAAGAAGCGGTGGTGACGGCCGAGGTGAAGGCTCTGGTTTTTGTGGAAAGCGCGGAGGCGGTCAAGGCTGACGGGGTTCCCGGAGCAAGCGGGGTGATCACCGGAATCAAAACCCTACAACCGAAGGCGTTTGCGGAGAAAATGGGGCCCTTTATGGGCAAGCCCGCGACCATGGCAACCCTGAACAAAATCAGCCGTGAGGTGATTGAGTATTACCGGAGAGAGGGTTTTCCGGTGGTGAACGTCGTGGTGCCGCAGCAGACCGTGCGGGACGGGGTGATTCAATTTGTGGTCACGGAGGCCAAAGTGGGAAAAGTGATTGTCGAAGGTGCCAAGTGGTTTAACCCGGACAAGTTCAAGGACGAGGTGAGCCTGAGGGAGGGCGACAAGGTGGACGGCGACCAACTGCAGGAGGACGTCCGATGGCTGAACAACAACCCTTTTCGTTCCACCGATCTGGCCTTCCAACCCGGAGAGGCGCCGGGGACCACGGACGTGATCCTGGAGGTCAATGACCGGATGCCGATGCGCTTCTTTTTCACCTATGACAACTACGGAATCGACATCACCGGAAAAAACCGTCTCTCCACCGGATTCAACTTCGGCAACCTCTTCAATTTGGATCAACAGGTGAATTTCCAATACACCACGACCACCCAGAACATCTTCAACACGATGAACGCCTATTCAGGGAGCTGGATTGTGCCGTTTCCCTGGAGGAACTACATGACGATTTACGGGGCTTACTCCGGATCCTCGGCGCAAATATCGGAAGGCAACACGCTGAACGGATCCAGTTGGCAGATCAGCGCCCGCTACAATGCCCCCCTCCCCATGATATTTGAATACACGCATGAGATCTACGGGGGATTTGATTTCAAGCAGGCCTCCAACTCCCTTTTGATCTACAACACCTCGATCGGATCGGGGGGCGGTTTTGGAACCTACAATGTATTTCAGTTGACCGCCGGTTACAGCGGCAACATTCCCGACCCCATCGGTTCGACAAGTTTTGAGGTGGCCGGATTCTACAGTCCGGGAGGATTGGGATCCCTGAATGACACCGACACCTATCATGAGATCGTCCCCAATGCCGATCCGGATTACGGGTATGGCAAACTTAGCGTGAAGCGGGGCTTTATCCTGCCGCTGAACTTCAGTCTGACGGGGGCGTTCAACGGTCAAATCACCACCAGCAACCTCATGCCGACCGAGCAGTTCGGCCTGGGGGGATACAACACGGTGCGCGGCTACGACGAACGGGTGGCCAACGGGGACAACGCCTGGGTGTTTAACGTGGAGTTTCGGACCCCGCCCGGAAGCGTTGCCAAGCTGTTTGATAACCAGGAAATTGAAGACCGGCTCCAGTTTCTTGGATTTTGGGATTACGGTTTCGTGGGATTCAGTAATCCCTCCCCGGGGCAGCAGTCGACCTACCTTATGGGAGTGGGGCCGGGTCTGCGGTACAACATCGACCGTTTTGTCAGCGTACAGCTTGACTGGGGTTTCCAGCTGATGCAGACGCCCCCAGGAAGCAAAGTGGGGAACCGGGCGGAGTTGAGCGCGACCATCTCATACTAGTCCCGCCCTTTTCCGGAGTTGATCGGCTAAAGAAACTTCCCGGGGTTGAGGGTGTTTTTGGGGTCGAGGGCTCTCTTGATGCGCTGATGGAGACGGCGGAGGGCGGGGGTGGAGGCCACGTTCCACCAAGGTTTTTTGGCCAGGCCGATGCCGTGCTCCCCGCTGATCGCCCCCCCCATTCCCAGGACGCCCTGAAAGAGCTCGTCCAGAATCCGGTGCATCCGCGGATCGTCATGCCGGGTGCCGACCGGGGCCATGAGGTTGACGTGAATGTTGCCGTCGCCGGCATGTCCGAAACTGGAAATGGGAATGCCGTGTTTCCTTTGGAGCAATGCCGCCAGGCGGAAAAGATCGACGATCCTTCCGCGCGGGACGGTGACATCCTCGTTGAGTTTCACCAAGCCGGTGTCCCGAAGGGCGTAGCTGAATCCGCGGCGGATCTCCCAGATCTTCTCGCACGCGGCATCCCCATGGGCCGTGACAATCTTCGTGGAGGAAGGGTGCAGTAATTTGGAGGCCAGGGAGAGTTCGGCCTTCACCGCGGCGGGCTGGCCGTCGAACTCCACGATCAACATGGCATCGCAGGGGGGGGCTTTGGGGATGACCCGACGCGCAGCGGCCAGGGTGAAGGAGTCGGCGATCTCCAGGGCACAAGGAAGCAGGCCCGAGCCGAGGATCTTTTGCACCCCGGCGGCGGCCTTTTCCACGGAGGAGAACTCAGCCCGCAGGGCGGCGCGTGTGGGGGGCAGGGGAACAAGACGCAGGGTGGCCTCGGTGACCACGCCGAGCATACCTTCCGATCCCGTGAACAAGCCGACGAGATCGAATCCGGTGCGGTTTTTGAGAGTGCGGCCGCCCACCCGAACAACGGTTCCATCGGCCAGAACCACCTCCAGGCCGAGAAGGTAGTTGCGGGTGACGCCGTATTTGAGGCAACGCGGACCGCCGGCGTTGGTGGCGATGTTTCCGCCGATCGTTGATTCTTTCAGACTGGCGGGGTCGGGGGGGTAAAAAAGGCGGTGGCTTTTGACGGCGGAGGCGAGACGCTCGGTGACCACCCCGGGTTGCACCACGGCCACGCCGTCGGCAGGGGATATTTCCAGGATGCGGTTCATTTTAACGAGGGAAAGAACCAGACCGCCTTGGACCGGGATGCAGCCACCGACGTAACCACGTCCACCGCCCCGGGTGGTCACGGGGATTCGGTGGTGATGGCAAAAGGAGAGGATGCGCGAGACCTGGGCAGTGTTTTTTGGGAAGGCCACGGCATCGGGCAAGGCGGAGGCCATCCAGGCATCGGAAGAGTTTCGGCGGAGGGTGTGCGGATCGAGACACAAAGTGCCCGGGGGGAGGAGACGGCGTAAGCGGAGGAGGGCTTTTTTCATTTGCGGCGGCGGTTGGCGAGTTCGCGGTTCACCTCGCGGTCGGTTTGGCGTTTGATGAGATCCTGACGGCGATCGCGGTGGGTTTTGCCCAGGCCCAGGCCGACGAGGATTTTGAAGCGGCCGTTCTTGAAGTAGCCCTTGAGGGGAACGAGGGCGCGGGAGCCGCCTTTTTCGATCTGGCTCATGAAGCGCATGATTTCGGCGTGGTGGAGGAGGAGTTTGCGCGGGCGGTCGGGTTCGGGGTTGGCCCGGTTGCCGTGGCTGTAGGGGGCAATGTGGAAGGAGTGGAGCCAGGCCTCGCCGTTTTCGATGCGGCCGTAGGAATGGGCGAGGTCGCCGCCGCCGGCGCGGATGGATTTGATTTCGGACCCAGTGAGGACGATGCCGGCCTCGATCGACTCGGCAATGGAGTAGTGGTGACCGGCCTTGCGGTTATGGATTTCGATGGTTTTCAGGGCACGTGACCCTGGACCCCGTGGCGGGGATTAGGAGGACTTCTTGGCGCGGGTTTTGCGCGCCGGTTTGGCCGCAGCGGGTTCGGTTCCGCCGATAACTTCGTAGCCGAGCTTTCCGTCGGCCACCTCGTGTAGGGCGACGTCCATGAAGGTCATGCGGGGGGAGACGGCGATCATGGGGCGGTAGCCCAAGCCGAGCTGACGGACGCGCTTGGAGACCACATTGATGAGGATCTGGGGACTGGAGACCTTGGAGAGGGCTCGATTGACAAGTTCGCTTCTCATAATGATTTGGGAAAGCTTTGCATTATGTCGGTATCAGGGCAGATTGCAAGGGTAATTCGGAGCGTAGCTCAGCTTGGTAGAGTACCAGCTTTGGGAGCTGGCTGTCGTGGGTTCAAATCCCACCGCTCCGATGGCCCGCAAGGGGGGCCGAGGAGCGGCAAGACAACATCCCCGGAGGGGTAATCTGATTGGCGCGGGGCAGGTCTGAGGGGGCGCAAATCCCACCGCTGGATCAAAGAGTATGAGATTTTGACCGATGGCCCGCAAGGGGGGCCGAGGAGCGGCAAGACAACATCCCCAGAGGGGTAATCTGATTGGTGCATGGGAAGGTCTGAGGGGGCACAAATCCCACCGCTCGATCAAATGACCATGCAATTCTAGCCGATGGCCCGCAAGGCGTGGCTTGAGAGCCAACTTCATCCTAATCTTAATCCAGGATCGGGGTTGCTCGCCAAATCGTCGGCGTATATAAAGCTTTCATGTCGTTACACCGCAGTCTTCGTTCAGGGGGTGCCACGGCCGCCAAGCGGAACGTGTTGAAGCGTGGCGAACGGATCGCCCTTCTCAAGAAGCGTGGCGTTTGGAAGGCGGGCATGAAGCCCACCGGCCTTCCCAAGACCAAGCCCGAGTGATGTCCTCCGATCCCGTCCCCGCGAGGGAGGGGATGCGTCTCAACCGTTTTCTGGCTGCAGCCGGGCTAGGTTCGCGTCGTGGCGTCGAAAGCCTCGTGGCCGAGGGTCGGGTGCGAATCAACAAGCGACAGGCCGGGAGCCCGGGGGAGAGAGTCCCGGAGGGAGCCCAAGTGACGGTGGATGGAAGGGTGGTGCATGCGTCCCGGGCGGTGGTCATTGCGCTGCACAAACCCCGTGGGGTGGTCTGCACGGCCTCGGCCCAGGATCGGCGGCCGATCATCACCGAGCTGATGCCTAGGAGTTTTGGCCGTCTTTTCACCGTGGGCCGTCTGGATGCGGAGAGCGAAGGGCTGATTCTTTTGACCAACCAGGGAGAACTGGCCCAAAGGCTGGCGCATCCAAAGCACAAGGTGGAGAAGGAGTACCGAGTGAAGCTGGATCGGGCCCCGGACGAGGGGGTTTTGAGGCAACTGGAGCGAGGGATCCGGCTGAAGGAGGGGCTGGCCAAGGCGGAAAAGGTCCTGCCCATCGGCCGGTCGGAGGTTCGCATGATCCTGCGGCAGGGCATGAAGCGGCAGATCCGGTTGATGTTCCGCACCCTCGGTTTTACCGTGGAGAGATTGAAGAGGACAAGGATCGGTGGTCTGGAAATCGGGAATCTCGTCCCGGGAGCTTGGCGCGTGCTTTCCGCCCATGAGGCGGGCAAACTGGATGTGAAGTCATGAGAGGCGGAGGCCAGGGAAGATTTCAGGGAGAGCCGGATCCGGTGGCGGCGAAGTTCAGCCGCTCGGTACATTTCGACCGGCGACTGGCCCTGCACGATCTCGAGGGAAGCCGGGCCCACGCCGTGATGCTGGGTCGAATCGGACTCCTCACCGCGGGCGAGGTGGCCGCCATCCGCAGGGGGTTGGACCGGATCGAGAAGGAGATCCGGGGCGGGAAGTTCCGGTGGAAGGATTCGCTGGAGGATGTGCACATGAACATTGAGGCGGCCCTGACCCAACGGGTGCCCGCCGGGGCCAAGTTGCACACCGGAAGAAGCCGGAACGACCAGGTGGCGACGGACCTGCGGCTATGGTTGAGGGAGCAGGTCGCCGGCGACTGTGCGGCGATCCGGAACCTGCAAAAGGCGTTGGTCCATCTGGCGGAGAAACACCGGGAGGTCGTTCTGCCGGGTTACACCCACCTGCAAAGGGCCCAGCCCGTTTTACTGGCGCATCACCTGTTGGCGTACGTCGAGATGTTGGATCGGGATCATGGCCGGTTGGCGGATGCGGCCCAACGGGCGGACGTCATGCCTCTGGGTTCCGGGGCAATCGCCGGCAGCACGTTGAAGCTGAACCGGGAGGTGACGCGGAAACTCCTGCGTTTTGCCAGGATCTCCGCCAACTCGATGGATGCGGTCTCCGACCGGGATTTCCTGATCGAGTATCTGGCGGCCGTGGCGCTGGGGGGCGTCCATCTCTCCCGGATGGCCGAGGACATGATTCTTTTCTCCTCAGCAGAGTTTGCCTTTTTGCGGTTTGGCGAGGCTTTCACCACCGGATCCAGCCTGATGCCCCAGAAAAGGAACCCCGACATGGCCGAACTGGTGCGGGGCAAGAGCGGCCGGTTGACCGGGCATCTGGTCTCCCTGTTGACCGTACTCAAGGGTTTGCCCCTGTCGTACAACCGGGATCTGCAGGAGGACAAGGAGTGTGTGTTTGATGCGGCGGATACCTTCCGGAATTCGCTGGAGGTGATGGCCCGGGCGGTGGCCAGCCTGGAGGTGGATGCGGGGGCGTGCGCATATGCCGCCTCGGCTCCCGAACTTTTGGCCACGGATCTGGCCGATGCACTGGTGAAGACGGGGATGCCTTTCCGGAAAGCCCACCAGGTGGTGGGGGCAGCGGTCCGGATGGCGGAGGAGAGGGGAACAAGGATTGACCGACTTAGCCGGGATGATTGGGAGACGTTGGCCGAGGGAAGTTCGGTGCCCGCGGCTGAGGTGCTGGGAGGATCCTCGCCGGTGATCCGAGCCCGCAAGGCTTTACAGGCGAGAAGCGCGGTTGCCGGGGCGCCCAGCCTGACGGAGGTCCGGCGGCAGATTCTTTTTTGGCGGAAAAAGCTCAAATGAGCGGACCGCAATCAAAGTCCGCAAAATCGTCCGGTCGCCTTGCGGCCCCGGTGCGGCGGGCGGGGAACACCCCGTACTTAGATATTCCGCCTAGGACCCGGAACGTCCTGGTTGTGGTGGCGTTGGCGGGAATGATCTGTGCGGTCATCGGCAGTTTGATGGCCAAGAAGGGCGTAGCGATCGAGGCGGACAAGATCGTACATTTTGCGGGGTACACGCTGTTGGGAACTTTGATGATCATGGGGCTCCGTCCGATCCTGTGGCCCCTGGGATTGATCCTGGTGGCCGGGATGAGCGCCACCCTGGAGGTGATCCAGCCGATCTTCGGAAGGTCGATGGACTTTTCCGGGGATTTTACGACGAACTGCATGGCGGTGGCGACCGGAGGCGGTTTGGGAATGCTGGGAAGGTTCATTTGGTCATACATCCAGACGGAGATGGTGAATTCAGCCATTCGAAAAGCCACGGTGGGTTATGGGGATGGGCAGGTGATTTTCCGGCAGGGTGAGGCGAGCGACAAATTCTACATCGTGCGGAGCGGACAGGTGGTGCTGACCAAGGAATCGGGGGGCGCCTCGAACGAGTTGGCCCGGGTGGGTCCGGGGGAGGTGATCGGGGAGATGGGCGTGCTGCAAAACCTGCCCCGCACGGCAACAGCTACGGCCAAGGGGCGTTGTCTGCTCTACGGCATGACGGCGGCGGATCTGTTGGACAAACGTTCAGACGGACAGGATCACCCGGGTAGCATTGTTTCCCGGGTATTGGCCCAGCGGTTACGCAAGGCCAATGAAAAGCTGGAAAAATACGAATCGGGCGGCGAGCAGCAAAAACCCGCGTCCCATGGAGCCAAACCAGCGGGGGCCACTTCCATGATACAAAAAGGCGCATCCAAGGTTCTTTTGCGGATGGGGTGGAGGGCGGGCGATCAGGTGACGTGGGGGGAACAGGTGAGCGAGCACCAACTTCCGCTGGTCTTTGGGCGAAATCCCGGTCCGGCGGGAGTTTTGGCCGGCACGGAGCTTGTGTTATTGGATGAGCACCCCCCCCAGTGGCTCTCCCCGGCGCAGTTCAGCCTGGAGGCCCAAAACGGGGGCATTATCCTGCGCGACGAACAGAGCGAGAGGGGGAACGAGGTGAGTGGTGTTCATGTCGGACCCATCCACGGGGTCAACCAGTTGCAACTTCCCCCGGGAACCCATGTGCTGATAGCCGGCGGAGAAGGTTCCCCTTATGTGATGGCGCTGGAGGTTCCGGCTACGGCCTGATTGAAAGTTTGTTGAAGAAGGCGTTGGCCTCAGAGTCCCGGTTGAAAATTCCGAGACTCTCGATGGGTGATCCGGCAGGGCCCGCGAGTTTACGTCCCTTGAGCTCCACGGGGTTTCCGCCGTCCAAGGGAGTGATTTTCAGGTCGTAGAGATCGTTAGGTTGCAGGGTGAATTCCAAGCGGACTCCTCCCATGGGAATGGGCAGGCCCGAATCGCTGGGGTTGTCTCCATCGTATATCTGATAGTTGGGTTTGCCCTCCAGCGCGGTGAATTCGAAACGCACCCCTTGATTGTAGTCGCCCGGTTTTTCCGAGGTGTTGCCGTTCCGCAGGGTCAGGCCAATGGAACCGGTCGAACCGGAGTTGGATTTAGGAGTGGGGGTGATGATTTCCACGCTGAAGGTCTGACCTGCGGAAAGAGGTGCAGAGAAGGGGCGAAAGGCACAAGTCTCCTGAAACCCGCCCCCATCGGCGAAAATGCCCCAAGCCTTGCCCCCCGTGGCCAGGGTTGAGATTCCCGGTCTTTCCTGTTGGGTGGCCAGATAAAATCCGGCGTAGGATTTTTTGTCAGGATCTCCGTTGCTTTTCATGATCCAGTTGCCGAATCCTGTACCGCCGGAAATTCCCTCTTTCCATCCGTCCTGATAGGTTGCCCCGTCGGCAGAGTCACTTTTTCCGGATGAGGTGGACGATGGGTTGGCGTTTGGCGCTCGAGAGGCGGCCTCTTCCACGGTTGCCGATCCGCCTTTCTGGCTGGCCGCAAACACGGGCGTCTCCCTGGGGAATTCGAGTTTGGAGTTTCGCATGGCCTGCCTTTGCTGGCCGTTGGGTTCGGCGGTGACAAACAGGGGGATCAAGGGGCGATCCTTGGATTTGCCTTTTTTATCCTCTGTGCCCTGTTGCTGGATAAGAAGGACTCCAAAAAACCTGCCTCCGCCATACTCACCCAAAAGAATTTCAATCTCTTTGGGTTTGCCGGCCTCCAGGTTCATCCAATCCCCGTAGGTCAGAAAAGCCTTGGATCTGTCATCCTCAGTGTTTCCGTTCATAAATTCATAAATGGAGTGCTCCTTAAAGTGATCCTTGGGAGGTCTCCAGTTCGTGAGAAAGTCATCAGTTCTCCAGTGGGCCTCCAGCACGGTTCTCCCGTCCACCGCGACCCACAACAAGTCATCGGCTTTCCCCACAAACCGGTATTGGCCAGAAACGGGGGCGGAAAATCTTCCCTTGTAACGAATGACCCAGAAATTCGGTTTTACCTTGTCGGCGACCCCGAAGACCTTCGTGGCTTCCGCTGCGTCGCAAACGGGAATGAAGATCTGGGTCGCTCCCAACTTTTTTGGAACAGTGAAATAACGGCGGAGGGCCGATTCGTTGACTCGATTGCCTGCGATTAATTCCCGGCAGGCCCGGTAAAAATCCGAGTCGGTTACCCCAGGAGATCCATCCGGCCCAAGACCCGAAGGTTTTTTGCCCGAGGAGTCCAGCTTGAGGTCCACCATGGTCCCAATCAGGTCGTCCTCGAGGGTTTCATCAAAACCAAACAGGGAGCCCTTGCCCGAGCGGGTTCTTTTTCCGGAACCTCCCCCTCCGGAACCTGTCTTGCCGCCTGATCCCCCGGAACCGAGTGATGGAAGGGTGGCGGTTTTGGTGGGTGCGGAGGGCGCAAAAGAGGGAGTTGGCGTGGGAGTCGAGATGGAGAGAATATCCGTGGTTTCGGTCGTCTCGGTTGGGGTTGGAGTGGTTTCGGACATGGGGGCCGAATCCTGCTCCGGGGTGGGTTCCTCGTTGGAGGGGGGGGCGGGGGATTCCGCGCCGACATCGCCGGAATCAACCTTTTCGCCGGTGAACATGGAAAGGGGATTTCCGCCCTTAAAAATCACCACGCTGCCTACTGCCAAAAGTGCCAAGATGTGAACTGCGATGGCGATGAGAAACGGCGTGGAAGTAATGAGAGCGGCCAGCGTGAGCCATTTCTTTTGCTGATTTTTTCCGCCTCCCGGGGATTGAGGCGGTGTCTTTGGTGTGGTGGGCGCTGGAGGCACGGCCTGAGACTATCCCCGAAGAGGTGCCAAATCTAGCCGATCCCCAGAAGTCGCAGGATCTTGCGGTGCGGTGCGGGTAGGGGTAGCCGTTTGGCCTGATCCAAGTTAAACCAGCGTCCCGGAATCATTTTTCCCGTCGATGGTGCGGGAATAACATCCGCGGTGATCTGATACCGGGTGTAAGGATAGGAAATTTGAAAGAGCGTTTTCTTGGCAATACCAGCTTGGGCCAGGGTGGGCAGCAGCCAGAGGCCACGCCACCGGCTATGGGGGTGCTCATGGGTGAGCCGGAGTGTGCGGCCCTGACGGATCACCAGAATGCTTTCCCTTTCTTTGGAGGGGGTGGGTTTCTGGCGGGAGGTGGATGGAAGTTTTTTCCGCGAGGGACAAACCCGGGAAAAGGGGCATGACGGGCAGAGTGGTTTTTTGGGCAGGCAGACGAGAGCCCCCAATTCCATCAAGGCCTGGTTATGCGTGCCCGGATCTTTTTGGGGAACCCACTGGCCGGCTGCTTTCCGGAGCTGGGTCCAGCCAGGTGCGTGGCCGTGTCGGGCAAGAAGACGGCCCATGACTCGTGCCACATTCCCGTCGAAGGCCGGAGCGCGAACATGGAAGGCGATACTGGCAATCGCCCCGGCCGTGTAGTCGCCGATTCCAGGAAGTGATCGAAGCGTTTCAGGGGACGAAGGCAGTTGTCGGTTGAACCGGCGCACCACGGACCGTGCCAGCTCATGCAGAAAGCGGGCCCGCCGGTAATATCCCAGGCCCTCCCAATGGCGCAGCACCACCCGCCGGGGAGCTTTGGCCAAGGAAGACCAGTTGGGAAAGCGGCGGAGCCAACGACGGTAGTAGGGAATCACCGTGGCCATCCTTGTTTGTTGGGCCATGAATTCGGAGACCGTCACGCGATAAGGGGTGGGGTTTCCGCGCCATGGCAATGTTCTGTGGTGGCGACGGTACCAGGCGTAAAGGCGCGGAAGGGCCCGACGGATTTTGGCATCGAAGAAAGATGGGGAAGTCCTAAGGTGGTGGGCCATGGGCGAAACCATGTTTACCCGCAAGCTGGACGAGGCCCAAGTCCGGCAGTTGCGAGAGGTGCTGGAGAGAAAGGGATTTGAGTTTTCCCCCCTGGAGTACGGCCATTTCGCCGCCCGAAAGGGAAAGTGCGTGGTGCAGGCATACCAAAGCGGAAAACTTGTGGTGGCCGGCAAGGAGGCGAGGGATTTTGTGGAGTTCACCCTGGAGCCTGAAGTGTTGGGCGAGGCTCAAATCGGTTATGAAAAGATCCGCAACCCGGAGATGTTTGCCCCGCACTTCGGCATCGACGAAAGCGGCAAAGGGGATCTCTTTGGGCCGCTGGTGGTTGCGGGGGTGTATGTCGACGAGGACACGGCGGACCGGTTGGTGGAGATCGGGGTGAAGGACAGCAAAACCATCACGACAGACAAGAAAGTGGCTGAACTAGCCGAGGAGATTGGAAAAACGGTACGCGGCGACGCGGAGGTGGTGACGATGGGGCCCGCCCGGTACAACGAGTTGTATCGCAAATTCGGCAACCTGAACCGGCTATTGGCCTGGGCTCACGGCAAGGTGATTGCCAACCTGCATGCCAAGGTGCCGCGTTGTCCGAGGGCCCTGTCGGACCAGTTCGGCGATCCGCGTTTGGTGGAGGGAGAGTTGCGACGGCAAGGGGTGGAAATCCAACTTCAACAGAGAACCAAGGCGGAGAGTGATATTGCGGTGGCGGCGGCCAGTATTTTGGCACGGGCGGAATTTGTCCGACAGTTATCGAAGTTGGCGAGCGATGTGGGCATGTCCTTGGCCAAAGGATGCGGGGCGGGGGTAAAAAAACAGGCTGAGGAAATATACAAAAGCAAGGGAAGAGATGGATTGGCTTATGTGGCAAAAACTCACTTCCGCACTTTTTCTGAGGCGGTCGGGGATCCCGTGGCGCCAAAAGTTGAGTGGAAAAATAGATCTTAAAATCAACGACTTACAACTTCATATTATCTAAATACCTAACCTGTAAAAATTTACTTGGCGGTTGATGGAAATGCCCTAAAGATAGGGAGATATGGAAAACCTGACCAAAAGAGACCTCGTGGTTCGGATCAGCAACGAGACCAATCTCGTCCAGCAGGACGTGTTGAAGGTCATTCAGTTAACTCTTGATCACATCAAGGAATCCCTCCTCAAGGGGGACGCTGTGCAGTTGCGCAACTTTGGTGTGTTTGAGATCAAGATCCGCAAGGCAAGGGTCGGTCGGAATCCGAACAAGCCGGAGACGGATGTGCCGATCCCGGCCCGGGCGGTGGTGAAGTTCAAGGCTGGTAAGGAGATGAAGGCGGAGTTGATCCGCAACTCCGCCAAGCTGGCGGCGGCGATTGCTGCCTCCGGGAACGAATCCCCGTCGGCGGAGTCCTGACGGTCCGCTCCGGGATCGGAGCGGCGGAATGACAGGTCAGCCCCTCCCGGGCTTCCGGGATTTTTATCCTCCAGAACAGGCAGCCCTGCAGGGCATCTTCTCGGCGTGGCGTGAAGCCTCACGTCGCAGCGGTTTCACGGAGTACGAGGGGCCGGAACTGGAGTCCCTAGATCTGTACACCGAAAAATCGGGGGACGAGATCGTGGGTCAGCTCTATCATTTCAAAGACAAGGGAGACCGGGAGGTGGCGCTGCGACCGGAAATGACCCCCACTTTGGCCCGTATGGTGGGGGGACAGCATCGGAATTACAAAAAGCCGATCAAGTGGTTCAGTATTCCTCGACTCTTTCGTTACGAACGTCCGCAACGCGGGCGGCACCGTGAGCATTACCAATGGAACTGCGACGTGGTCGGGGAGAAAAGCGCCATGGCCGAGGCGGAGCTGATCGCCACGCTTTGCCAGGGCCTGTCTCTTCTGGGGCTCGGTCCCAAAGACGTTGTCGTGAAGATGAGTGATCGTTCGTGGTGGGACCGGTTTCTGGAAAAACACGGCGTGACGCAGGCCGACCGTCCGGGTGTGCTCCGAATTTTGGATCGTCTGGAGGGCGTCCCACCGGAACAGCGAAAAGAAAAGCTGGGGGCCTTGGCCCAGCCCGTTGAGGAGGCTTGGGCCGGCCGGGCGGAGGATTCCCCGGCCTTGTCCGAGATCAAGGCGGCCGTGGGTCAGCTAGGTTACGGGGACTGGTGCGAGACTGATTTCCGGATCGTCCGCGGTTTGGCTTATTA
>RHAF01000091.1 GCA_010028775.1 Verrucomicrobiota bacterium
GTGCCGTACAGGGAGATGGGGCGCAGGGGGGTTTCTTCCGTGCAGAATTTTCCCTTTTCGCCCACCCCATAACCACTGTTCGTCGTTGGATAAAGGAGGATCTGCTGTTTGGAGGAGAGACGGCAGAGTAGTTCAATCGCCGTCTGGTTGGTGCTCAACGCACCCCCCTGGTCCTGGTTACAGAGCGGGGCTCCCACCAGGGCCGCCAGGGGAACAACAATGTCCTGACCCGCCAACGCCTCCTTCAGTGTTCTTTCGTCCCGGCAATCGCCCCTCAGGATCCGGAACTTCTCAAAACGGCAACAATCCAAAAGGCTGTTTTGACCGAAGAGGAAACTCTCCAAAACCGTCACCTCGTATCCCCTTTCCAGGAGGGTGGGAACAAGAACCGATCCCAGATAACCGCCCCCTCCCGTGACCAAAACCTTTGCGCTCATGACCTGAAATGTCGGGAAAAAACCTTTACGGATCAAATCAATTTTCTTTTTTTCTTCAGGTCATCGATCCAGCGCAGGAATTTTTTCGTGCCCGGAACAAAAACCCCCTCCTCGGTGATGAGGCCCGTGACCAAACGGTACGGAGTCACATCAAAGGCGGGATTACGGACCCGGACCCCCCGCGGAGCCCACCGGATGTTTGCAAAACCCGTCACTTCGTCGGGTTTGCGTTCCTCGATGGGAATGCCACGCCCGTGGGGAAGATGAACGTCAACCGTGGAGACGGGACAGGCGACGTAGAAAGGAATCCCGTGCCGCCGGGCCAGCACCGCCACCATATAGGTGCCGATCTTGTTGGCCACATCCCCGTTGGCTGCCACCCGGTCCGTGCCGACCACCACGGCATCGATTTCCCCGCAGCTCATCAGATGGCCCGCCATGTTGTCGGTGATCAGGGTCACCGGAATACCCTCCTGCACCATCTCCCAGGCGGTCAGTCTCGCGCCCTGCAAAAAGGGGCGAGTCTCATCCGCCACCACCGAGATCTTCTTTCCCTGCGCCACTGCCGAGCGGAAAACTCCTAGGGCTGTGCCGTGGCCCGCGGTGGCCAGAGCCCCGGCGTTGCAATGGGTAAGCACCCTCATGCCGCTTTTCAGCAACCGGGCCCCATGCCGACCCATCACCCGATTGATCCGGACATCCTCCTCCCGGATTCGATGTGCCTCCCGTAACAAGATCCGGGCTAGCGCGGGCAATTTCCGGGCGGAGTTTTTTTCCCAAAGCCGCCGCATGCGATCGAGGGCCCAAAAGAGGTTGACGGCAGTGGGGCGGCTTTGGGCCAGCACGCCGATTCCTTTTTGAAGGCGGGCGGCAAACCGGGCACGGTTTTTTTCACGCCGGATCAGAAAGATCGCCTCTAGGGCCACCCCGTAGGCCGCAGCCACCCCGATGGCGGGTGCACCCCTGACCACCATGGACCGGATGCCTTCCGCCACACCCCGCGCACCGTGGTAGGCCAAGTAGCGGAATCGCGCGGGCAGGATCCGCTGGTCGATCATTTCCAGCCTTCCCTTTCTCCAGCGCAGGGTTTCCACTCTATCTTTTTCGAGCACCATGGTCAATGACCTGGAAATGCACAGAGAGAGTGCACGGAGAGACCCAACTGCTCTAGTTTTCTGCGTCCGCCGAGCTCCGGCAAGTCGATCACAAAACAACCATGTTCCACGATGCCGGCAAGCTCTCGGATCAGTTGGACAGCTGCGGTGGCGGTTCCACCAGTGGCCAGCAGGTCGTCCACCAAAAGAACTTTTTCTCCCGGAGAAACGGCATCCGCATGAATTTCCACAGCGTCCCTACCGTACTCAAGTTCATATTCTAGGGTGCGGGTGGCACCCGGAAGCTTTCCCTTCTTTCGGATAGGAACAAAACCCACTCGCAGGGCCCTCGCAAGAGGCGCTCCCACAATGAAACCGCGAGCCTCGATCGCCGCCACTTTTTCGATGTGATGTCCGCCGTAATTCTGCTCCAGCAACTGGACAGCAAGCTCAAGCCCTTCGGGTTCCTTAAATAAGGTGGTGATGTCCCGGAAGAGGATCCCGGGTTTTGGATAGTCAGGGATCGTGCGGATTTTTTCTACAATTCCAGGGTGGTAAGTAGGGTGGGAATTCATGCCTATCGCAGGGCCGCAGCCATGTTTCCACCATCCACGGAGAGAACGGCGCCGGTGGTTTTTTTGCAAAGTGCCAAGGCCAGGAACGCCTCGGCCACGTCCTCCGCCAGGACCTCCGTGCCGAGCAGGTTTCCTCCCATGTATTCCCCCTCGCTGATTCCCCTCGCCCGGGCCCGTTGGCGGATCATCCCGGCGGTCAGAAGGCCGGACCGGACACGGTCGGCATTCACCCCGTTCGACCGGATCCCATCCTTCCCATAGTCAACTGCATACTGCCGTAGGAGAAAAAAGGTGGATGCCTTGGGCAACCCGTACGGCCCAAAATCGGGCCCGGGGTTGACCGCCTGTTTGGAGACGTTGAAAAGCAGGCATCCCCCGGTCCCCTGACGTTGCATGATCCGCACCGCATGCTGCGCCACGGTCTGGTGGGCGAAGAAATTGAGCTCGAAGCTTTTTCGGAGCAGGACGGTTTCCACTTCCCCAATCCTTCCCTGCCAGGCCGCCCCGGCGTTGGAGACCACCAGATCCACCCCTCCCCAACGTTTGACCACCGCCTCAAAGGCAGACCCCACCTCCGAGGGCCGTGTCACATCACAAGCCAATCCCATCCCACCGATCTCCCCCGCCACCGTCGCCGCTTTTTCCCCTTGAAGATCCAGCACGGCGACATGAGCACCGGCTTTGGCCAAAGTCCTCGCCGTGGCCTCACCGATACCCCCGCCGCCACCTGTGACCACCGCGACCTGGCCCGCCAAAGCTGGGCCCGGCCCTTTGGCCACCTTTGCCTGCTCGAGGGACCAGTATTCCACCTCGAAAATCTCCCGTTCCGGTATGCTTTGGAACCTCCCCACCGATTCGGCGTCCTGCAGGATCCGGATTGAGTTTTCAAAGACATCGGCGCTCACCTTTGCCTCCGCCGCCGTGCGCCCCACCCCGAACATTCCCACCCCCGGCACCAAAACCACCCGGGGCGTGGAATCCAGGGGCGTTTTCTTATCCCGGCTTTTTTTCGAATGCCTGCGGAAGTAAGCGTCATACCTCGCCCGGTAGGCCAAGAGTTCACGCCGGAGACGGTCGCCCCAGGCCACCCCGTCGGTTCCGGGAGTTGGAGCCACCCAAGGAAAAGGCTTGTTGCGGATCACCTGTTCCGGCGTCACCACGGAGGATCCGGTCAGCCGGCGAAGTCGGGGGGAAGCCAGGAAGGCGCGGATCGAAGGGGAATCACGGTATTCCAAAATCCACCGGCGCCAGTTTCCGTTCCCAAAGCTTGAGGCCAGAACACCCCGCAAAACGGGCAGGACGGACCCAGCCGTGGGTGAACCTGCCTTGGTTTTGTGCCGAGCTGTTTTTTTTTCTTGGGAACGGATGTGCGACTCCGCCATTCCCACAAAGCGAATCATCTTTTCATAGGCCTCCCTCGCCGTTTCCCCCCAGGTGAAAATCCCGTGATGCAGAAGAATCATCCCCTCGGCATCCGGCCGCGGCTCCCAATGCCGCATCGCCACATGGGCGAGCGGATAGCCGGGCATGACGTACGGGACGATTACCAGACGGTTCCCGTAGATGTCCCTGCAGATCTTTTCCCCTTTCGGTTGGTTGGCCACCGCCAAAACGGCATTGGCATGGGTGTGGTCGATGAACTTGTAGGGCAAGAAAGCGTGCAGGAGGGTTTCCACGGATGGGTTGACCGCCCCCGGGTCCAGCAGGGCGGCCCTGAGATATTTCATCATGCGGACGTCATCCATCTCAGGAACATGTCGGAGTGCACGCAAGGGTTCCAGACGGAGTGCGGGAAGACCGGCTGACACAGATCGCCTCGGTTGGTTGGCCGAGGACATCGGAAACGATGGTTTTCACGGAGGTGTTGCCCCCTCCGTGCAGGACGAGTTCAGGGTCCTCTCCCAGGATCCGGGTGGTGTAAATCCGGAGGGCCACATCCTCAGGCAATCCGGCGGCCCGCCCGGTCTTGATTCGGCGGTTCGCCTCATGGTCTGACCAGCGGTTTTTCAAATTTTTCTTTTCAGGACCCGTCCGGCCACCACCTGGAGTTTCCGCACCATTTTGGGATCCCGCGCCTGCGGGGGGGTGATGATGGCATGCTCAAGCGCCTTACGGCAGGGACACTCTGGACCGGTCGGGTCTTGGGCTATGCGTGGAACAACCTCGTCGTGAAGGGTTTTCACGATCTGCTCGACGGAAACATGGTCGTGATCGGGATGCCAGCAGTCGAAATCGGTCACCATGGCCAAGGGTGCGTAACAAAGCTCCGCTTCCCGGGCCAGCTTGGCCTCGGGCATGTTGGTCATGCCGATGACGTCACAACCCCACGAGCGATAAAGCCTTGATTCGGCTTGGGTGGAGAACTGGGGCCCTTCCATGCAGAGGTAGACGCCCCCACGGACATAGGGGATTTCCAGTTTCCGGAGGGCAGCCTCAAGGTGGTTGCCAAGGCGGG
>RHAF01000092.1 GCA_010028775.1 Verrucomicrobiota bacterium
TTTTATTTCATTACATATTAAGTATTTATACAACTTTTGCAATCTCTTGAGAGTCAGCGTTTTTGAAAATTTAAGAATTAACGAAACCTCGCAGGTTCACCTCCCTTCAACATTCCCCCATGATCGGCGGTCTTAAGACAACTCGCCCTATTTCAACTCTCAATTCACCAAAGAAAAAGCCCCGGGGCTTTCACCCGGGGCCTTTTCTTAATCCTAAAACCTAATCCTTATCCGTATCGCGCCTACGGTGCCACTGCTTTCACCCGCAGGAACGACCTTGTCCCACTGCTGCTGACGGAAGCCTCGTACTGCGTGTAGTTGGCAGGAACTCCGCCGCTGTCAAAGGCCGTGGTCAGATCCGGCAAGGATTTCACCGTATAGTTCACGCCGGTATTGCGCTGGAGCCAGGTAAGCTTGATCGTACCCGTGCCGCTGGAGAGGGTGGCTGCCCGGCTCGCTCCGCTAACCGGACTCGTTCCGAAGGCAAACTCCGCATTGTTGTCCATCCCGTCATTATCCGGATCTGCCGTTCCCGCCGCACTCGCCCCGGACAACCCATACCCTGAGGCCCAGCTATCAAACGGTGTCTGGGTCGTGGTGGTCCCACTCACCGTCAACATGTCCGTACGGAAATTACCCGAAAAATAACTTAAGGCGCTGGTGCTGGTCCCGTCCGCCCTACGGTAGCCGCTCTCCCCGGGGGCAAACGCGGCCACCAACCGAAATCCAAATTTGGCATTGTCCGCCACCCCAGTCACCCCGGTGAGATCGGCTTTCCGACGGATGTACCAAGTGCTACCAGCTTGCGCCTCGTACAGTCCCGCATTCGCTACATTCAACCCATCCGTTGTAGCCACATAATCTTGCCAAACCGGCGTAGCGGCGGTGACATCCAGTGTATATTGGGCCCGGAGGTGTTTCGGTCCAGCATCGCTGGCGATGTTGTCCCAGTAGATGACGATGTCTTTTTTGCCAACCGTGCTGACAGCGATCTGAACACCTGCTGATTTATTGGGCACGATTCCGGAATTAGCCCCGGCATAGGAAAGCCCCGAATTATTTCCACCCGTGAGCGCACCCGCTGATCCCAACGGATCTGTCATGGATCCCCCGAAATAGGCGGGTGTGGTAGTGATCCCGATCAGACTGGCTGTGCCCGTCCCGGTCGAAGGAGAGAGAGTTCCCGTATTGGTCAACGCGTCGGCGGGATTGGAATTAAACGTCCACTGAGTCAACACGTTGCTGAGATCAGCAAATGGAATCGATGTGACCGAGCTGCCGCTGCTCGCGGCATCCCCACTTACCACAAAGACTTTGAAGGTATACTGCTGGCCGTTCGTCAGTCCCGTGATGGTCACTTTTTCGGACGGGGTCAGCTCCCCGGCAATCTGATTTTCTTTGTAAACCACATAGCTGGAACCGACCAAGGATCCCTGTCCGTACACCGTGCTCGCCGTCAAAGAGTCTAGATTAGCAGGAACATCGGTTAGGGTGGAACCGAGTTTCGCCAGTACCACCACTTTCGAACCTTCACCCGAGGAGGCCCAAGAAAGAGTGACTTGGCTGTCGCGGGGTTGTTCCCTCAGGCTCTTGTTATCCACCAAGCCCGCGGCTCGACCGTTCGCGCTCACCGAGGCGCTCAAGGAACCCGCCGTCACGGAGATGCTTTTGTCGGTTGTCACTTGATTGAGAGGTTGGAACTGCACAGTCACACTGGCGGATACCAGACCGGAAGCATCTGGATTCAGGGTTACCGAGGGTAAAAAGTTTACCCCATCAACAGAAACCCCGTAGTCCAACGGCGCCGCCACAGTAACCGCACCGACCAACCTCGCCCCGCTTACCATAAACGCCGGAGTATCAGCGTTCATGCCGGATTGATCGCCCGCTTTGTAGGAATATTGAAATGATACGCTCGAGGGAACAACACTCAGGGACGGTTGGCTGTTGCCATTCACCGGCACGCTCTGGGTCACGGCACCATCACTGGAGTGCGTGATGCTTCCACTATGACTGGATGACGCCACGGAAGGATAATATCGCACGTACAGAGCCAGACCGGCATTCACCTCCGAGGCGGTCAAATTCAGGGTCTGTCCGAATCCACTGTCATTCGTCCTGGAGATCTGGAACTGGTCAGGTGCCGTCACCAGCACATCCAGGGTCAAATTTTTGCCTTGAAGGGTGTAGATTTGCGCCACCGATGCCGCGCCAACCGGAGCCTCAAAACCACTTAAGGTCCCGGATAGATTCAACTGAGGCACCGTGGGTGAAGATACCGTGAAGACACTTTCGGAGGATTGCTTAGTTCCTCCTCCCACATCCGGTGTCGCCACCGTGACGGAGTTCATGGTCACGCTTGCCAGGTTGGCCGCAGGTATCGTGGCCGTCAGTTGGGTCGGGCTGTTGTAGGAAGTTGCTAAATCCATGCCATCCCAACGCACCACGCTGTCGCTGAAAAATCCCGTTCCGGTCACGGTCAACAGGGTATCCCCCGCTCCCGAGACCACGGAAGCGGGACTGAGTGAAACGATCGTCGGCACGGGTGTGACCACCGTGATGTTGGTCGAAACCGATCCCCCGCCAGGGGAAGGATTGGCCAGCGTCAGGGTCAGTGTTCCCGCCGCGGTCAATGAGTTGGAACTGAGAGTCGCCGTCAATCTGACGGAGGTGACGTTGCTCAAGGGCAGGACATTTCCGCCCAGGGAAACAGTGGTCTCGGGGGAACTGTAACCTGTGCCGGTAAAGGTCACCGGGGTGTCGGCAGAGCCACGGTCCACCGAGGCAGGGGAGACGCTCGAGATGGTGGGAGCCGGCAAGGTGGGGATCGTAATGCTAAAATTATCGACACCGGCTGTCGCGTCCGTTCCGCCCTCGTCCGTTTCCTTCCAACGTATGTAAAGATATGTACCGTTTGACCAGTTCAGACCGGTCAAATTGTTGGTGACCGTGGCAATTTTGAACAAGGGTGAAATGGCAGCTTGAGTTGCATTAGGTGCGCCAGTCCCGCTAGCAGGCGTCGTGAACCCAATGATATTGGACCAACCATTGGTTTGCGCAAAAGTGCCCGAACCTCCCCCGGAACTGGAATTGACGGCTGTTGAACTCACCAAATAGGACATTGGATAATTGTTTGCGGTGGTGGTTGGATTACGATTCATGACTGCGTCGTACACGACCACCGCCTTGTCCAAGGTCTTTCCTGAGGTGTTTCGCAAAACCAAACCAAAATAACCCTCTGCCGAGCTAGAGGCAAGGGAACCTAGAGCCCTACCCAGAGGACTTGCGTTATCAATAAGCTGACGGAATCCACCCGCGTTGTTTGTTCCAATATCGGAACCTAACCATTTGTTTGCAGAACCGCTCCATCCTGTTCCATACACATACCACCCACTGACCCCGCTCCCGCCGCCGCTCAAATAGGAAATGTCGGTCATTGTGCTGGCGGTCATCGCCCCGGAGGAGGCCGGGGAGGTCATGGAATCAAAGTTCTGGGTGTAGCTCGATCCGCCGAAGCTGATCGTGGGAGCTGGCGCGGCGTCGACGTTCGTGACCGCCACCGAGACCGTCCCCGCCACCGACCAATCCGTCGCCGCCGCGGTGATCACGATGGTTTGCGTGCTGTCAAAAATGTTGTCCATTTTCGGCGTCAGCGTGACAGTCTTGGACGATTCCCCTTGGGCAAAGGTCACGGAGGCCGCCGAAAGATCGAGTTCGCTGCTGTCGGCATCATTCGTCGTCAGGCTGACCGTGACTCCACCCGCCGGCGCGGCCGGATTCAAGGTCACATCCAGCGTCAAGGGAGTTCCCCCCTCCGCCACGGTGGCAGTGTTTGCTCCGGCAATCGAGATCGTCACGCCCCCATTGACCACTGTTCCCGCCACCTGCACAGTGCGATTGGTCGTCTGGGGTGAAGATAGCGTCACCAGATTCGTGCCCAGGCTTCCCACCGGGGCATTGGTGGCGATCCGGAACAGAACCGCATTACTGACCACGCCGGCTGTCGGCGTCAGCACCAGGTTGGTGGTGTAGGTCACACCGGCGTCACCGCTGACCTCGAAATAGTTTGTCGCGACGATCGTGATGTCACCCAGCAGATTTGTTCCGGTAACCGTGTTGGTCTTCGGCGCACTGCCCAGGCCGTTGGTTCCGGTGAAGCTACCCAGATTGGTGGCGGGAAAGCTGATAGTCGGTTTGGAGACGGAGCCGCTGGCTGTCACGGTCCCTGCGGTGGCCGCACCGCCTCCGGAAATGGTGATGCTCTCCGCGTTGTAATTCCCCGCCGCCAGATTGGCCTTCAAACGAATCCACACGTTGGTGGCATCCAAGGTGGCGTTGGTGTAGTTGAGCAGGACGCTGGTCCCGAAACCGCTGGTGGCGTCCGTGGTGGAGACCTCGTAGTTGGCCGATCCGGCCACGCTGAGGGCTCCCGGCGCTCCGGTCAGGTTGGAAGCCGTCACGGAAACCGAT
>RHAF01000093.1 GCA_010028775.1 Verrucomicrobiota bacterium
ATTGACATCCCACACCCATACCCGATGAAATCTGGGATCCAAGCCCTACCATGAACCGCCACCGACTCGTATCATTGGGAACCCTGGCCGCCTCCGTGGCCCTCCTCGCGCGCCAGTCGGGCTTTCTTCATCTGGACTTCTACCTCTTCGGTTTGGACCTGCGGATTCCGATGGTGTTGCTGGCCTTTCTTCTGGCCGGCTTTCTGGCCGGCGCCCTTCTTAAATCATCCTGATCGTGCCCAAGGTTGCCCGTCTTATCGTCGGAAATACCGACCGCTTCCCCGATCTTACCTACGCCACCGGCCTTTTTGTGCCGGACGATTTTGCCTGGTTCCGCACGCCATCCGGAAAAACCTTTGCCCTGCTCGGCCCCCTGGAGATCGACCGTGCCAGGCGGACCGCCTCGGTGGATCAATGCCTCGATCTCAGTGCGGAAGAAAAACGCTCGGGCTTCCAAAAGCCGTCTTACGCCGAAATCCTCGCCCACACCCTTCGACGGAACGGGATCCGACAAGCCCAAGTCCCAAGCTCCTTTCCCATGGGGTTGGCCCGGAAACTTGGACGGCTGGGAATTCGTTTGGAACCCATACCCGACCCTTTTTTCCCCGACCGGATCCAAAAGAATGCCCAGGAAATACGGGCCATCACCTCCGCCATCCGGTCCGCCGAGGCAGGACTCCACCGGGCTGTTGAGATTCTCCGTGCTTCCCGGATTGGCTCCGGCAAGCGACTCCGCTGGAACGGTGCGACACTCACCTCCGAAATCCTCCGCCGGGAAATGGAGATCGCCTGCCTGCGTCACGGGGCCCTCGCCAGGGACACCATCGTGGCCGGGGGAAATCAGGCCTGTGACCCGCATGAACGCGGCTCCGGACCCCTCCGAGCCCACCAGTCCATCATCCTGGACATTTTTCCCCGCGACACAGCCACGGGATATTTTGGCGATATCACGCGGACCGTGGTCAAAGGCACACCCCCCGATCGCCTTCACCACCTGCGTGAAACCGTCCGACGCAGCCAACTCCGGGTCCTCAAACAGATGCGTGCCGGCTCCAACGGAACCAAAATCCAGGATGAACTGAGGAGCTGGTTTGCCCAACAAGGCTATCCGACAAGAATTCAGGGTGGCCGCTGGAGCGGTTTTTTTCACGGGGTCGGACATGGGTTGGGCCTGGAAATCCACGAGGCTCCTCGCTTTGCCGTCCCGTCCCTTCCCGCAGGCGCGGTCATCACCGTGGAACCGGGCCTCTATGTTCACGGTTTGGGAGGCGTGCGGATTGAGGATGTTTTCCAGCTCCGCCAAGGCCTGCCCAGAAAGCTGACCCGCTTCCCCAATCTCTGGCGTATACCATGAAACGCCTGCTGGGGTTGGGGCTTCTTCTCCTTCTTTCCTGTCCGAGCGACGGTCGCACCGCTCCGCCTGTCCCGCCTCCCAAGCCCCCCACCTTGGAGAAGGTCAACGACGATCTTCTGGCCAAGGCAGCCCTGCTCATGGACCCGCTCACCGGACAGGTTCTCTACGCCAGAAATATCGACGACACCTTTCCCCCGGCCAGCACGGTCAAACTCATGACCGCCCTCCTGGTCTACGAAAAAACCGGCGGCAGGGGCATGGTGACGGTTGCGCCCGAGGATACCCGGGTGGAACCCAGCACCGTTCCGCTTCGCACGGGTGAATCCGTGCCCATCAGTGAATTACTCCGCTCAATCATCATCGGCTCCGACAACGACAGTGCCATGGCCTTGGCACGGACCATTTCGGGTTCGGTGGACCGTTTTGTGACCGAGATGAACGCCCAGGCCACCAAGATGGGCATGCTACGCACCCGCTTTGCCAATCCGCACGGTCTCCCCGGCCAACCCCAAAAAACCACCGCCCATGATTTGATGGTTTTGTTCAACTCTTTTCTTGCGAAACCGGAGCTTCGTCAAATCGCCCAGACACAGATCTACAACCTGAAAACCGCCATCGGCCTGCAACACATGCGGAACCACAACAAACTTCTGGGCATCTATCCGGGAATGGGCCCGGCCAAAACCGGCTGGACCTACGAAGCACGTCACACCTTTGCCGCCTCCGCCACCCGCGATGGCCGGGAACTTCGCCTCACCCTCCTGAAAAGCGCCAACAAATGGCAGGATACGCGTCTCCTCTTTGATTATGGCTTTGCCAATCTTCCGCCCGCGCCCACCACCATACTCAGCTCCTCCCTTCCCAAGACACCGAAGTCGGCACCCACCGTCCAGCCCGAGGAAAAACCCGTGGAGGTCGTGATTCCCCCCGAGCCGATCCTTTACACCATCCGCCGCGGCGACTCCCTGACCACCATCGCCCGACGTTATAATGTGGGAGTGGAGGATATTCTGCTGCTCAACCCCATGGACGACCCCGATCTTCTGGTTCCGGGGCAAATTCTCCGGGTTCCGGTCAAGCCCCGCGTCCCCTAGCCGAGAATTCCTCGCGCAGCTTCCCGCCCGCTCAACCAGACCGACTCCAGCCTCGATTCACCCAGCGAATCTCCGCAAAGATGGATTCCCGCGGGCAGATCTTTGGGAACATCCCGATCCGGCCGCGAACGGGCATACCTCCAGCGGTGGGCAAACACCGAGCCCCGCTTCTCGGGATCCAAGTGCCAAAGTTTTTCCAGAAGCACCTGTAGGTCGCTGGCCCAATATTCCGGGGACTGCTCGAGGTGCTCCCGGCTGTAGTCCGGGGAGGCCTGAATCACGTAAACCGTGCTGCCGGCGGCGATTCTGCCCACCTTGACGTTTTCGCAAGCCGTCCACGCCAGGGGGTCCCGCCCCGATGGATCGATTCTGGCGTAGGCCGATCCTGCGGTGGCCTCCTCGCGAGGCACCAAGTATTCGAGAAGAACCGTCAGGCAGGGATCGTAGGATGGCACGGAAACCTTTTTTCCCAGCAAAGCGGCAGTCTGGGGCCAGGGAGTGGAGCAGACCACCCTGTCGTACTCCTCCCCCTGAATCCTCCATTTCTTCCCGGCCTTCTCCAATTTCTTGATCTCCGTCTCTTTTTTCACCAGAACACCTTCGGCCAAGAGGGCACCCAGACGGTTGTTTCCATCCGCGAGATAAAACCTTTCCTCCCCATTGCGATGGATTTCACCGTCCTGACCGGCCACCAAAATCGGGTTGGGCAGCGTTTTTAGCCTGGAACCACACAGCCTCTGCACTTCCTCCCTGACCCCCGGATCCCGCAGGGTGAAATACTGCACCCCGTGGTCCACCACATGATCCCCGAATTTCCGGGTCGCACACCTTCCCCCCAGGCTTCTGGATTTTTCCCATACCGTCACATGGTGACCCCCTTGGGCCAAGGCCCGCGCACAGACCAATCCGCTGATCCCCGCGCCTAGAACCGCAATACGCATCATATCTTCCTGCCAGAACCCGCCCAAACCTCCAGCCTCAAGAGGGACCCTTGGCTTTAATAAACACATCGACTCACTTATTCTTTGCCAAGGTTGAACCAGCTCCTCATTTTGGCATCCCCCGCCGTCCACCCCTCCACCGAGGCTTTTTGGAAACATCTCGGGGAGGCCGTCGTTGAGCGGAACGACCTTTACGTCTACTGCCTTCACGAGGGCGCCCAATCCCTTGCCGACCCGCGACTCGCCAATCCCAACGTACGGCTCTTTTCCTGCCCGCGGGCTGCCGAGAGATTCTCGCCAATCCCCTTGGAACACCTGACCTTGGGTGGACCCGGGCTTTTGGCCGAACTGGTCGATCGATCCTCCTCGATCCGTGCCTACACGCCTTCATGAAACGTGTCGTCATCACCTGCCTGACGGCCCCGGGCGGCAAAAGAAGGCTGGCGGAGGAGGCCCTGCGTCTTGCTGCAGGGCTCTCCGCCACCGGCCGGTTCCGAATCGATTTTGTTCTCCTTGGCGGAGGCCTGCTCTTGCTTCAGCCGGAGTTCAGTGGATCCACCCTCGCTTGGGATTCCCTTCGCGCACCCGATACCAAAATATGGGTTCCGGAAGGGCAACGCGGTGCCGAAGCCGGTCCCCACTTGGAAACCCTGCCGGCCAAGCCTTTCGATGAATTCACTCTCGGGGCTGATCTCGTTCTCCGGTTCTAACGGTTTTTCTCGACTCGCGGGCCTTCATCCTCCATCCGAAGAGGGGTACCATGCTTGATCGCGCCAATCTGAAACACCTCCATTTCCTCGGCATTGCCGGAACGGGAATGGGCACCGTGGCGGCCATGTTCAGGGAAGTCGGCCTCCGGGTCACAGGATCGGATCAGGCCGTCTATCCCCCCATGTCCGACTTTCTTCGTGAAAGGGGCATCCTCTTTCACGAGGGTTACGACGAAAAGAACTTGTCCCCCAAACCCGATCTGGCCGTCGTCGGCAACGCCCTCTCCCGGGGTAACCCCGAGCTGGAGGCCGTTCTCACCCATCGCATTCCTTTTGTTTCCCTGCCGGAACTTCTCCGGGGCTGGTTCCT
>RHAF01000094.1 GCA_010028775.1 Verrucomicrobiota bacterium
GCGTCACCCCGCTGAAGGTGACCGAGTTGGCGGTGCCGACATTCTTGGAGTTGTAGGTTCCCACTCCGCCCGCATCCACCTGCACGTCGTCGATGGTGTAGGCCTTTCCGTCGCCGGAGGTGGCCGCCCCGGTGGAGGCCGTGGTCCCGAAACTCGCGGTCGTCAAAAGCAGCGTCGCGGTTGTCCCGTCGTACACCTTGCTCACCGCCACACTCATTCCGCCGATCTGCAGGTTCTTTTTTGAAATCGTCCCCGTCAAAGTGGGTTGTGTGCCCAACGAGTAGTTGCCCGCATCCGCCCCACCCAAGGTCATCGTCGTGGTGACCGTCTTGCCGGTTCCCACGTGCCTGTCGGCAAACGTCCCGCTGGTCCCGCCACTTAAGGTCACCACTTCGCTGCTGATAAACTTCCCGTCCGTGTCGGACGTCGAGTTGCCCACCAGCACCGCCCCCGTCACCACCGCACTGTCCGTTGAATACCTGCAGATCTTTCGCCACAATTTGTCCGGTGATCGTTTCCGTCTGGTTCACCAGGTTGTAATTGGAGGCCAAACCACCGGAGACAAGGTCATCGGCCAACTGGTAGGTGACGGAGACAGCGGAGGATGCCCCCACGTTCCGCGAGGCGTACGTGCCCGTGCCCGACCCTCCAAGAATGGAAACCTGCAGTTGCTCGGTGCCGACCAGTCCGATCAGCGTTCCCAGGGTGACGACGGCAGCGGTGTTTCCATCATAGACCTTGCCCACCGAACTGGCGGTGACCGTCACATTTTTGGCCGTGATCACCCCGGTGGCGGTATCCGCCGCCAACGAGTAGTTCGAGGCCAGTCCGCCGTTGCTGCCGTTGGCCAGTGTGTAGCTCACGACCGAGCTGTAGGAGCCGACGTTGGCACTGGAGTAGTTGGCGGCCGTCCCACTCGCCGTCACCGTCTCGTTTCCCACAAAACCGCTCAACGTCCCCACCGAGACCGCCCCCGCGGTCACCTGCCCATCGTACGCTTTCGACTGAATGGCCGGCGGGGTGACGGAAAGCGGCTTGGCGGTGATGGTCCCGCTCAAGGTTTCCCCGGCCAACAAGTAGTTGGATGCCAGGTTCGCCCCGTTGACCAACGTGTAGACCGCGGCCACGTTCTTGGTCCCGACATTTCTGTCCGCGAACGTTCCCACGGCCGTGGTCGCACCCAGGGACTCCCCCGCCACCAAGCCAACCAGCGTTCCGACATTCACCGTGGCCGTGACAGTGCCGTCGTACTCCTTGCTTTGCACCATCGAACCGGAAATGGAGATGCTCCGCGCCGTGATTGTGCCGCTCAAATTGGGGGAAGTGAAACTGTACAGGGAGGTGCCGGACCCCGTCAGGGTCATGCCCGTGGTCACGGAGATTCCCGTTCCCACATTCGGCGAAGCAAAGGTGCCGGTGGTGGCGTTGGCCAGGGAAACATTGTTGGCCGGCCCGGTCAGGGACGCTCCCGTGAGGCTGGCAACCGTGGTGCCGTCATAAACCTTCGACGCCACGGTGGCCGTTGCGGAAATCGATGCGCGATTTCCCGTCACGCCCTGTTGACCGTTGTTGTTGGGGGTGGCGGGAAGGGAGGGAAGAGTGGGACCGGCGAATCCTCCTCCCCCGACGGGAGCCAACCCTGTCGGGGCGATGACCGGACCCCCACCGCCGGCGGACGTGGCGATGTTGGCCAGGCTGTTGTTGAAATTACCGCTGTTGTTTTGCCCGGGCTGGTTGTGCGCCATGAGAAAGGTTTTGAGAAAAGGATCCGGGGGCGGGGATTGGGCGGTGAGAAGCTGGCCACGGGAACTGATCGCCACACCGCTGGTGCCCGTGAAACCGATATTTTGATTCTGCAGGTTGTAGGCGGTGCTGATGATCTGCGGCAGGGAGGGAAGCGGATTGGGAAACGCGTTGATCAGCGGGCTGGTGCGGGCGATCTGCGTGATGTTGACGGCATAGACGGTGGGCGCGCCGCTGCCCTTGGGGCCCACCACCGCCATCTGTCCCGGCAGAACATCCACGGTGATCCCGTCCGGCCCGCTCACCTTGGTCACGGAGGATCCCTCGAGAACCACCAAGGCAAAGCCACCGCTGGACGGGGGGTTGTCGGGATGATCACGGCAAATCACCTTGCCGGCATCGTTGACCTGCAGTTCCTGCCCGCATTGGGAACATTTGGCCGGAGAGGCCGTGAGCATGAAAGTGGTGCCGGAGATGGCGCCGGTCACCCCGCCGGACTCAATCGTGGCCCCCCCGTTCCCCGGGGGCGTGTGCATCAGCATGGTGCCCTTATCCAACTTCACGATCCTTTCCTTGGAGCTGTAGGAAAATACGCTGTGCGACCCCAGGCGGATTACGCTGCTGTCATCCGCGACCAACTCCGCCAAAGACTGTTCCCTGGTCACAACACTCTGACCCTGCGTAACCGCCCGACCCACATCGGCCGCTTTTTTGTTTTGTCCATCGTTGTACTCCACCACGTTGCGCACGGCCGTGATCTTGGTTGCACCGAGCTCACCTCCGAACCCATCGGCGGGCACCAGCAGGTCAAAGAGACTCAACACGACGCCAAACCAAAACCAAGGCACACGCGTCAAAGCCATGTCAGACAAAAGATTCACAACGGTCATGTTTGGACAAAACCGGAACAAATTCGTTGGCGTTTTGATGTGAAAAGAAAAAAATATTCCCACTGAATTCTTACGTGTAAGTGCTTGAAAACAACGAAAGATGCCCTGACTTAGATTCACAATGATAACCTAGTAATAGGTCTTTTTTTTTCAATACCGTTGGATGTATTTAATAATTTACGTTTAATTATAAAGTAATTGTGGGCTATACCTTTTCTATTAAGTACTTACGTTATTTTTATTTTTAATAATCCTTTTAAAAAACAAAAAAAATTGATTTTTTTTTGAGTGATAGAACCTGTGAATGATAATTAGCGAATTTTGTTTTTAAAATTCCACAATACAACCCGTGGTATTCGCCGAGCCAACGAGTTGGCATGCGGCGGTATCATGTTTCGTCTATTTGGGGTTCACTGCTTCCTGAGGCTTGGAAACAACCGAGTTACTTTTATTTGGCTGGCTGTTTTTGTGCGTGTTCGTGTTTCTGATCTGACTCTCCCTGGTTCGATCCTCCCCCTCGGTCGTGACGGTGTAGGTCGCGCCACCCAAATTAATTTTGACCGGTCCACCATCAGGAGATGCATCCACCAAGACAACCCCCCGATCCAACTTCACGGTTCGGTCATCTGGATCGTAGACCACGCGGCTTCTCTCCCCGACCCGAACGGTGGTGGCATCGGTGGATTTGAGTTCCACCAACCCCTGCTCCCCTGTCTCCAACACTTCCCCGGACCTCAAGGCATGCCCGACATCCGCCGGGGCATTCGTACCCTCTGCGATTTTGGTTACCTGGTTGCGCACGGCGGTGACTTTCGCCTCCCCTTGTTGCTGGGCCGGCAGCTCGGTGAAACAAAAAAGAGCTGCCAAAAAAGCAGGGACGCCAAGGCCCACAACCGCTCCCCTTCCGGCAACAGGATTCATTCGCGAGGAATCCTGAGCGATAGGATCAGATGAACGGCGCCTTACGCCAGACCGACCTTGGCCCGGCCGCCACGGTTATCGAGAAAGTCAACCAAGGCTGCCACCGCACCGCGGTCGAGGGAGCTACCCGCTTCGGACATGACGGTCTTGAGGGCCTGATCCAAGCTTTGTGCCGGCCCTTCCTGTCCCTGCACAAGATCAATGACACGCTTGGCCACCGCCACCACTTTGGCGGTCGGCAAAATGGCGTCTCCGGCCAGACGATTGGGGAAACCGCTTCCATCGACCCTCTCCTGTGCCTGCCGGATCACATCGGCAACGGGCCCCTCGAACTCAAGGCCGAACAAGAGATCCGCACTGCGAACGATCGCCTCCCGCAGACGGCGCTTTTCGTCCTCGTTCCGGGCACCCCCCTTGCTCAAAAGCTCGTGGGGAAGAGAGACCGTGCCGAGATTCAGGAGTTCCCCGGCCAACTCGGCGGTCTCCATTTCGGTGGGAGACAATCCCATCTCCTCAGCGGCCCCGCGGGCCAACTTGGCGATGAGTTTTCCATTGGTCCGCGCGGCTTCGGCCTGTCGGCCGTCGACCTCCTTGACAAAAGCCTCAATCAAACCGCGGAACATGCGCTCCCGACGCTCCCGCTCGGTGATGAACTCGGTGATGTCCTGCTCGATGAGCAGAACTCCGGGGGGATGGTCCCGGTCCGCCCGCAGGGGAATGTGATCCGTCTTGGTGTACTTCTTCTTTCCACCCTCCTCGAATTCATGACGTCCCTTCTGCGGTTGCCACTTCCCCTCCGTCCGGTCGGCCGGCCATCCGGGATAGAGCTCGTCGATGACCTGTTTGTTGATCTTCTGGTAGGCCGCCGCACGGACGGGTCCGATGA
>RHAF01000095.1 GCA_010028775.1 Verrucomicrobiota bacterium
AGGATGGGGAAGTTGGAGCACCTTTCCGGAAGCGAGCTTTTCAGGCCGAAGGCCCGGGTTGCTCCGCAGCAAATCGGCCACGCTGACCTGGTGTTGCCGGGCAATGGAGTAGAGGGTTTCTCCCTTCGCCACGGTGTGGGTCGCAGGTTCGGCGGCGCATAGGATGACGCAGAGAAGAACCCCGCATCCGATCCGGAGAAAAAGTCGCATCAGCGAGGGTTATTTCGGTGTGCGAAGCGCCCGGATCAGGTCCCGTTCCTCCGGCTTCAGACGATCCCAGTTCACCTGAAGGGCCAACACGCGGGCGGGGTCGGCTTGCTGGTTGGCAGCCAGCACCGCGGCCCTCACCGCCTGCCAACCCGGCAAGGCAGTCGACCAATCGATGGACAAGCCGTCGTAGGCTGCCAGGGCCTCACGAGCCTGGTTTTTTTTCAAAAATGCGAGAGCCAGCGTGGTGCGGTAGGCTGGAAAGTCGGGGCAAGCCGCAACCAGGTCCCGGGCGGATTGCAGGGAATCGTCCAGGCGATCGTTCATAAGCAGGTTGAGATAGGCAAAGTCGTTTTTGGGTGCTGGATCCTTGGGGAGTTGCCGGGCCAACTCTCCCATGATGTCCCGCAACTCCGAGGTGGCGGCGTTTTTCTCCGCAATCCGGATCAGGCCGAAATATCCGGGGACGGCCGTCGCCGGGTAGCGCGTCATGTCCCGGTAGGTTTCCCGGGCTAGGGGGATGTTGCCTGAGCGTTCCGCGAAATTCGCCAAAAATTCCATTTTGCGCACATTACCGGAGGCTTTGGCCTTGGCTTTTTTCCACTGGGCTTCCGCCATGGGAATCTCCCGGAGCTCCTGGGCCACGCGGGCCTGGAACACATCCGCGACGAAGGGGTCAAGCGGCACCTTGGCCTCGCTGGCCTGATTGAGTTCGTCCCGGATGGCCGCCCATTTCTTTAATTTGGCCAGGGCGTCGAGCCGCAGAAGCAATCCTCTTCCCTGTCGGACGGGTGGCAGGGCCAGAACTCCCTCCGGATCGTTGTGGCGGCTGAGGAACTCGGCAAGGGCCAATTGCTCCTCTTCCGTGCCGTTGGACCATGTTTTTTTCACCTCCGTGAGGGTGGCCGACCGCCAGTCGGGATGGATTTCCAGCTGCAGGGATTTGGCGGACAACCGGTCCGCGGTGGATGCTTTTGGATGGTGCTCGATGCTGTGAATGAGTTCCAGTGTCTCCTTTTCGGTGCGGTCCTGTGAGGCGATGAGCAGCTGTCGCGCCTCCATTTGATGAGGATCGTCGAGCATCGCGATCCGGAGCAGGGTGGTCCGACCGGCGGCGCGCTCTGCCGGATCCTGCGAATCCATCTGGCCCCGGGCGCGAATCAGTTCCGCACCGGTTTTCTCTTGGCCCTGGGCTTTTTGCGCCGCTTCCTCCTCCACGGCTTTGGCTTTTTCCGTTTCTCCCCGCAGCCGCAGGAGGCTGGCGGTGATGGCTGCGATTTTGGGGTTGGCCCGTCCGGCTATCCCGATTCTTTTCAGGAACTCGTCGGCGAGGTCCAAACGCCCCGACTGGATGGCCGCCCTGAGGTAGTTGGCTTGATCATCGGTGGTGGACTGTGAACTTTCAGCGACTGAGCGGCGATAAAGCAGGGTTTCGGCGGCGCCGGATCCCTCGTACATATCCGCCAGCATCCGTAGGGAACGAAGGTTTTGCGGGTTCAGACCATGGGCGGATTTGGCTGCTTGGTAGGCTTCGATCAAAGATCCCTGCTTGAGCTTTTCATCCGCCTGATTCATTAATCGCTCGGCCCGCCATGATTTCAGGGCCCGATAAGCGGGCAAGGAGGCCCCCGCCATCAGGGTGAGAATAAGCAGGGCCAAAGAGGCAAGGGCGATCCGACCCTTAAGGCGGGCCTGAAATGCCTCTTTTTCCCTCAGTCCCATGGATCTGTTCTAGCGAAAGGTTTCACCCCACCCAAGTCCTCCCGCGGGCTTGGCGAGGGTGCCCGGAATGGCTAGAACGAATGGTTTTCGGCAGTGTAGCTCAGCCTGGTAGAGCAAGGGACTCATAAGCCTTGGGTCGGGGGTTCAAATCCCTCCACTGCCACGCCCTTGGCTCGCCTCTGACCGCCGTTCCCGCTAGGCAGAGGAATGCTGTTCTCCTGGATTCTTTGGACCCTTTTTGGCGCTGGCCTCCTGGGGGGCATTTTGGCCCAAGGGCTACGCCGCAAGGAGGGACCGGAGACCCCGTGGCTGTGCCTTGGCGGTACGTTCGCCGGCGGGGCTTTTTTGGCGGCCGCTTTTTTTGACTTGGGACCTGAGTCGGTCAGGGATCTGGGGTGGGGGATTTCCCTGCTGACAGGGGGAGTGGTTTTTCTCGGTTTGGGCTGGTTGGATCGCCGCGGAGACCACGCCCATGCGGAGGTTCACGGCCACGGCCATCACCCGCACGGGGTGGGTTCGGCCACCAAGCCGTGGATTCTTGGTGGCATGCTGGCTTTTCATTCTCTGTTGGAGGGATTGGCTCTCGGCTCGGTGAACTCGGTCGCGGCCCAAGAGGCTTTGGCCTTGGCCATTTTGTTTCACAAGGCCACCGACACCTTTGCTCTGGCCATGACCTTGGGACGGTGGCGCGTCACTTCCGGAAAAATTTTTCTCGCTACGCTTTGTCTGAGCGCCGCCAGTCCGGGGGGGGCGTGGCTGGCGTCCCAGGTTGACCTTTCGGGGCCGCATCTTTTCCACGGAATCCTTTCGGCGGCCACCGCGGGCACCTTCCTTTATCTGGCGGGCTCCGATCTGCTTTTGCCCGAGCTGAGGGAGTCGGAGGGGAGGGCGGGTAAAATCTTCTCCGCGATTTTCGGCTTTAGTGTGGTTGCCGCCGCGACCTGGTTGACCCACGGGTGATGGCTTGGCCGGAGGCCGCTTGGGTTTGGATGCGGGGCGGAAATTTGATCCAGTCGTGGAGTGGGCTGGAAAAACACCCGCTATAATTTCAGCTTTTGGACGACATAGCCTCCGATGGCCAAACTGGCGGTTGCCGCCGGACTGGGCGCGTTGACCACGTGCAGGATTCCAGGCCCTTCCACAAATGAAAAATCCTCCACCAATGCTCCGTCCGATGACATGGCCTGTGCGCGGACGCCGGCGGCTCCCGGCTCCAAATCCTCTTCCCGGATATCCGGCACCAACTTCTGAAGGGATCGGCAAAATTCCCTTCGGCTGATTGAGCGCCAGATTTCGTAACTGCAAATCGAAGGGTACTTCAGCATGAACCTCCAAAGGCCCGGGAAAGACAGGCTCTCGGCAAGATCGATGGGGTTGATCTTTCCCCAAGTGTAGCCCTCGCGGGCCAAAGCAAGAACGGCGTTGGGGCCCGCTTCCACGCCGCCCCGGATCATGCGGGTGAAATGGACTCCCAGGAAAGGAAACTGGGGATCCGGCACGGGGTAGATCAGATTTCTGACCAGCGACTGCCTGGCTTTGCGGATCATGTAATACTCGCCACGGAACGGCATGATCTTGGCGGAGGGCTTCATGCCGGATATCGACACCATCCTGTCCGAATGGAGGCCTGCACAAGCGATAATCTGTCTGGCCTCGTAAGCATTCTGGGGTGTTTGGATTCTCCAAAATCCGGTCACTCCGTTAAGGCGCTTCACCGGCTCGTTCGTCTTGATGTCGCCACCCAATCTCCGGATCTCCCTGGCCATCGCCTCCACCACTGAGCCGTAATCCACAATTCCCTCCTCTGGGACATGAATGGCCGCCAGTCCGACCGCATGAGGCTCAATTTCCCGGATCTGCTCCGGCCCTAGCTTGCGAAGACCTTTCAACCCGTTGGCCGACCCCCGTTCCAACAGTTTGTCCAACCTCGGCAATTCTTCTTGATCCGTGGCCACCACGATCTTACCGCACTGCTGGTGGGCCACCTGGTGTTTCTGGCAGAAAGCGACCATTTGTCTCAGTCCGTCCACCGCCAGCTTTGCCTTGAGGGATCCCGGTTTGTAGTAAAGCCCGGCATGCAGGACGCCGCTGTTGTGACCGGTCTGGTGCCGACCCAGGGCCTCCTCTTTTTCCAGAAGCAGAAGTTTCGCCCCGGGCCGGGTTTCGAGAATTCTCAGGGCTGTGGCCAGTCCCACAATACCCCCTCCCAAAATGGAAAAATCGTAAGTCATCGCGTGATTATGCCCCAAAAAAATCGGACTTGAATCTTCAAAATATAAATTTGTGGATTGCGGCCTCCCGCTGCTGGCTCATCGAGGGACCACTGCAATGCTGAAAGTTGGATTACTGAGTCTCGATTGGGTCCCACATCCGGCGGGCCGACCTAATCCTTAACCATTACCCACATCTTTATCTATCGCTTTTCCCCGTCGTGAACACGCGCCGGATCAC
>RHAF01000096.1 GCA_010028775.1 Verrucomicrobiota bacterium
GACTGGTGATCTGCCAGACGGCCTCATAGGTCAGGGTACCGCTGCGGGAAACCACCCCGATGTGGCCGGGTCGGTGAATATATCCGGGCATGATCCCGATCTTGCAGGCCCCGGGGGTGATGATTCCCGGGCAGTTAGGCCCAATTAAAACGCAGGAGTATTCCTCCAACGCATGCCGTACACGCATCATGTCCATGACGGGAATGCCCTCGGTGATGGCGACGATCAGCTGGATGCCCGCGTCCGCCGCCTCGAGGATGGCGTCGCCGGCGAATTCCGGCGGAACAAAGATCATAGAGGCGTTGGCCTTCGTGGCAGAGACCGCCTCGGGGTATTTTCAAACTTCTCCCCGCCCCGGGCCGGGGTGACGCCGGCCACGACCTGCGTCCCGTACTCCTTGCAGGCCGAGGCATGGAAGGAGCCGGATTTTCCGGTGATGCCCTGCACAAGCAGTCGGGTGTTGGCGTCAACGAGGACGGACATGGCTTATTTCCCCTTCTTTCCGGAGGCGGCGGCCACCGCTTTTTCGGCCGCTTCCATCAGGCCTTCAGCCGGGATCAAAGGAAGGCCCGATTCCTTCAGAAGTTTACGGCCTTGTTCCACGTTGGTACCCTGCATGCGTACGATGATGGGGACCCGGGGCGGGTTGCTGCGACAGGCGGAGATCATGCCTTGGGCCAACAGGTCGCATTTCAGGATGCCGCCGAAGATATTGACCAGGATGGCCTTCACCGAGGGATCGCCTTGCAGAAGTTTGAAGGCGGCGGTGATCATCTGTTCCGAGGCGCCCCCCCCGACGTCGAGGAAGTTGGCCGGTTTGCCCCCGGCGGCCTGAATGAGATCCAGCGTGGCCATGGCGAGGCCGGCCCCGTTGACCATGCAGCCGATGTTTCCTTCCAGCCCGATATAGTTCAGGTGGTGCTCGGCGGCGGCGAGATCGCGCGGATCCTCCTGGGATGGGTCGCGCAGAGCCTCAATCTCCTTGTGACGGAAGACGGCGTTGTCGTCGAAATTGAGTTTGGCATCGAGAGCGACCACATCGCCCCCCTTGGTCACGGCCAGGGGATTGATTTCCACCTGAGAGCAGTCTTTCTCAATGAAGAGGCGGTAGGCGGCGTGGAGAAGTCGGCAGGGGGCACGGAGTCCGGTGGAGGGAAAGCCGAGGAAGATACTGACTTTGCGGGCTTGGTAGGGCTGGAGACCGAGCCCGGGGTGAACGGTCTCCCGCAGAATGGCTTCGGGATTTTTTTCCGCGACGGTCTCGATATCCACCCCGCCCTGCTGGCTGGCGACGACCACCGGGCAGCCGGAGGTGCGGTCGAGCACGATGGCAAGGTAAAGCTCCCGGGCGATTTCAGTAGATTCACCGATGAGGACGGAGTGAACGGGTTTTCCTTCCGGCCCGGTCTGATGGGTGATAAGAGTGTTGCCGATCATTTGGGCGGTGACGTCCTTGACTTGCCCGGGGGTTTTGACGAGGTGAACACCTCCCTTGAACCCGTCCTTGAAATGCCCCTTCCCCCGCCCGCCGGCGTGGACCTGGGCCTTGATGACAAAGCTGTTGCAGGGCAGGCCCCGGGCGATGGATTCAGCCTCCTCGGGGGTGCGAGCCACGGCTCCCCGGGGAACGGTGACGCCAGCGGTGGCCAGCAACTCCCGAGCCTGATATTCGTGGATGTTCATAAGTCCTTTGTGTAAAGGGATGAAAGTCCCCCAAAGGGCAAGCGGAGTCAATCACCGCGAATGAGCACCAGCCTTTATTCCGGACTATTTTTGGACCAAAGGGTATCCCAGGTTTTTTTGTCGGGTTGGAGGGTTGAATCTAAGGAGGACGGGGCGGAGGCACCCGGGGAGGACGACTTGACTCCCATATTCTGACTGACGGGGGCGAGTTCCTTGGAGGAGAAACCGGTCAGATCCCTTTCCGTGCGGCTGATTTCCTGGAGTTCGGGTGTGTCGCCGATGACGGAAGGTTGCATCATCACGACCAACTCCTGGCGGTCGGTGGTGTCATTGGTTGATTTGAAAAGATTCCCCATTAGCGGGATGGAGGAGAGAAACGGAACCCCGGTGGATGCCTTCTCATCGGTCTGGGTGACCAACCCCCCCAGAAGAATGGTGGCCCGGTCAGGCACAATCACGCTGGTCGTCAACTCCTGGGTGTTGATCTTGGGAACCTGCACCCCACCCCCAATTTCAGTGGTCGAATTGACGCCTTTTTCCAGAGTGTCGTTGGTTTGGATGATCTGCAGGCTGATTTCCCGGGCACTGTTGATCAAAGGGACCACCTCGATTTTCAAAACCACATCCTGATATTGGATGTTGGACTGTTGGGAACCCGAGGTGGTGTTGGCTCCGCCTCCTCCTCCAAGAGTGGTCACGGTGCTGGTGGGAACGGCAATTTTCTGCCCGTTGAAGATGACGGCCTTTTTGTTGTTGGCGGTGAAAATGGCCGGTCGCGAAGCGATGCGGAATCTAGAGGTGGCCGTCAAGGCCTGGATGTAAAGATTCAGCGTGCTGCCGATAAAGGTCATGATCTGCACCCCCGGCAAACCTCCAAGGGCGGATTGAGCCACGTTGGCCATGGCGGCCATGTTTGCCGCGGTTCCCGAGAGAGGGGTGTTGGTGGTGGTGACGTTTCGCCCCCCGGCGACGGTGGCCGCCCCGGTGCTTCCCCCGCAGTATTTCTGGAGAATGTTGACGGAAAAATCGTCGGCGTTGGAGACGCGCAGCTGGCCGATGACTGTCGCCAGGTAAACCTGCAGCGGGCGCTTATCGAGTTTTTCCAGAATCGACCGCACTTTTTGTTTGGCCTCGGGTTGGCCAATGACCAGGATGGAATTGGCCCGGTTGTCGGCAATCAGGCGAGTTTTTCCGACGATGATGGACTGGGCGGCCTGCTGCTCCCCGGGCTCCTGCAAACTTCCCAACTGCCCCGCACCGGAAACACCTCCTGAGGAACTTCCCGTCCTCGCTGCGTTGGCCGCACTGGCCGCATTGGCGCCGATCCCTCCCCCTACGACCGTCCGGGTCGGTTGTCCGGCGGCTCCGCCCCCCCCTCCTCCCTGATCCGATTGCTCCTGGAGGAGGTCATTGAGAATCGGGAGCATATCGGCGGCGGAGACATAATTGAGCGAATATTCGTATGGATCGCTCAAATCAATCGCGACATCAAATAGCCCAATCAGTTCCCTGATGCCCGCTATGTCGCTGGGGCGGGCAGAGACCAGAATGCGGTTGGTCCGGGTGTCGGGAATCAGGAGAATATCCGCCCCGCTTTCGGCACTGGTGATGGTGGCACCCCCGGAGGCCGCCCCTTGGGCTCCCGGAATCACGGGAACGCCGGGGGGCTGGGCAGGCTGTCCCGTGGCCGCCTTGGCTGTAGCGGGTGCGCCAGAGGAGGTTTTACGTTCCTCAAAAAGCTTGGTGATCAGCTCGACCACACGGTCGGCATCGGCCTGATGCAGTTGGACGAACTCACGTTTGACCTCGGGGGCCGGCTGGTCGACCAGTTGCCTCACCTCGATCAATCTACGAATTAAGGTGGAGTTTTCGGTGATCAGAACCTGATTGGCGATGGGGACCGGAACCAGGCTGCCATAGGGATGGAGGGTGATGAACTGCTCAAAGATGGGAATGGCATCGGCGGCGGAAAGGTAGGTCAGCGGCATGACATAGGAGGCCACCACCTCCCCTTCGGGAAGGGATTTTTCATCCGTGAAGATAAAAACCCCCTCGCTCCTAGGATTTTTTCCTCCCAGGGTGCTGATCACCTTGATGGCCTTTTCATCCACCGCGATGAATGCATAGCCATTGAGAAGAAGGGTGGATTCCAAGAGACGGATCGCCTCCTTTTTGGTCACCGGTTGGCTGAGGGTCAGGCTAAGATAGGTTCCGCCAGTCAAGAGGTTGGCGTCTTTGATCAGGGTGACGCCTTTGAGCTTTTCGTAGATCAAAAGAAAATCAGAGACGGGATTGTTGGGAAACTGGATGGTGTCAGGGGAAACCATTTCTGGGTCAACCGGTTGGTCCTTGGGGGCCTCCGCGGTGGAGTCGCCCGGCGCCATGGAAGGGATCGGGATGAGCCCCGGCGGCTTGGGGGCGGCGTTTTGTGCCAGGCCAACTGCTCCGAACCATCCCAATAACGAGTATAGCAAAAGGAAAACCTTCATTTGTTGCTTTTAGGAAGAACAGGAGTCCTCCTCCCCCTGATCAACGACGGGATATTGCTGGCTCCTTGCTGAACTCCGGGCTGACCGTAAGAGAACTGACCTGGGGGTTGGGGAATTCCCGGGGTTTGGATAGGGGGAGCCGAAGGGGCGGTCTGGGTGGGGAGGTTCGTGGCCGGAT
>RHAF01000097.1 GCA_010028775.1 Verrucomicrobiota bacterium
TGGCGGAGAAATGAGCTGGAAAGGCGAGAGCATGAAGGGATGGAGCCGGTCTCAATGGGCGGTATGGCGGAGAATGGCCGTCGGTTTTGTTTTCCAGTCCTATCATCTGATTTCGGAACTGACGGTGGAGGAAAATGTCCGTCTGCCGGCCATGCTGGCGGGCGTGCAGGTGGGGGAGCGGTGGGAGGATTTGTTGGACCAGGTGGGGATGACCCTGCGGCGTGACCATCTTCCGGGCGAACTTTCCGGAGGGGAACAGCAAAGGGTGGCGGTGGCCAGGGCTCTGGTGCTGGACCCGGATCTGATCTTGGCGGATGAGCCCACGGGCAACTTGGACGGGGCCTCAGCGGCGGCGGTGCTTGATTTGCTTGTTCGAATGGTGCGGGAAAGGCAAAAATCACTGTTGCTCGTCACCCATGACGAATCCATCGCCGCCAAAGTGGGTACCCCACTCCGGTTGGTGGACGGCAAGCTGGCGGGAGAACGCTAAAGGAAAAATGATCATCTACATCGACGGGAAGTTTTATCCGGAGGAGGAGGCGAAGATCTCGGTCTTCGACCACGGCCTTCTTTACGGGGACGGGGTCTTTGAGGGAATCCGCGCCTATGAAGGACGGATTTTCAAACTCGAGGAGCACCTCGAGCGTCTGGAGGACTCCGCCAAAGCCATTCTCCTAAAACTGCCCTGGGGCCGGGATGAGATCCGCTCCGCGGTGCTGGAGACTTGCAAGCGGAACAAGATCAAGTCGGGCTACCTCCGCCTGGTCATCACCCGGGGCAAGGGATATCTGGGGCTATCCCCCGACCGGTGCAAAACGCCCACGATCATCATAATCGCCAGCGAATTGGAGCTCTATCCCGAGAAGTATTATCGAGAGGGGCTCAAGGTGGTGACCGGGGCGACCTGGAGGCAGTCCCCGGCGGCGCTGGACCCGGGGATCAAATCGCTGAACTACCTGAACAACATCCTGGCCAAGATCGAGGGCCAGCAGGCGGGGGCTCAGGAGGTTATCCTGCTCAACCCGCAGGGGTTGGTATCCGAATGTTCGGGGGACAACATTTTTTTCATCCGCCACGGTCTCTTGGTCACGCCCAAGCTCTCCTCGGGCGCGCTCAACGGGATCACCCGGACCACAGTGCTGGAGTTGGCCCGGAAAGCGGGCTGGGAAACGCGCGAGGATGATGTCCGCCGCTATGATCTTTTCACCTGCGAGGAGATGTTCCTTACCGGAACGGGGGCTGAAATCATCCCAGTGATCGAGGTGGACGGACGTCCCGTGGGACAAGGCAAGCCGGGCAAAAAGACGGCCGAGCTGATTCAGAGTTACCGCAAGCTGGTGACCACCACCGGGACGCCGATCCCGTCCTGACAAACTCGCCGTGGACTGCCAGAAGTGCGCCCGCAAGCCCGCGACGGTCTTTATGACGACCGTGGTCGGGGGGGATCTGAAAAAAATCGATTTGTGTGAGGATTGCGCCCGCAACTCGGGAGCCATCCATCCTGCCGGATTCCTGGCGGCCGATCTCATCCTGCAGGAGGCGGTTCAGATTGCCGCTCCGGGCACCGCCGCCTGTCCGGCCTGCGGCTACACGCTCGAGACCCTCCAGAAGACGGGCCGGCTGGGCTGCGGGGTATGTTATGAAAATTTTTTCTCAGCGCTGCAGGCCGCCCTGGTGGAGTCGCAAAGGGACGTGGTGCATCGGGGGAAAAGACCGGCGCGCAAAAAAGCGACCCGCCAGGAGCTGGAAAAAGAGATGCAGTTCCATGTGGAAAGGGAGAATTACGAGGAAGCGGCCCGCCTGCGGGACCGGATCCGCAGGATGAAATCCGGCCCCCTTCCCAAAGAGGGGATGGCTTGAAAGTCTCCCTTGAATGGCTCGGGGAGTGGTGTGACTGGAGGGGAACCCCGGAGGAGCTGGCCGAGCGGCTGACTCGAAGCGGAACGGAGGTCATTTCCATCACTTCCACAGGGAGCCGGGTCAAAGGCGTGGTTTCGGCCAAAATCCTGGAAAAGAAACCTCATCCCAACGCCGACCGCCTGACGGTCTGCTTGGTGGATGATGGAGGCGGGCCGCGGCAGGTGGTCTGCGGGGCAAAAAACCACAACGCCGGGGATGTGGTTCCCTTGGCCAAGCCGGGCACGGTTTTTCCCGATGGAATGACGATCAAGTCCGCCAAGCTCCGGGGAGAAAGCTCGGAGGGCATGTTGTGCTCGGCCAAAGAGTTGGGGTTGGCGGAGGAGGCCGAGGGACTGCTGATTCTTCCCGTTGCAACCGGGCTGGGCGTTCCCCTGGAAGAGTTGTTCCCCGGGGAGACGGTGATCGAAATGGAGATCACCTCCAACCGGCCGGATCTGGCTTCAGTGGAGGGGATCGCCCGTGAGCTGGAGGCCTTGGGAGTGGCCCGGAAAACGCGACCGCCCATCCCCGCCATAGCGGCTGGGATTCTCGCCGGATGGAAGGTGGAGGTGGAAAACTCCAAAGACTGTCCGTTCTATACGCTGACGGGACTTCGGGTGCGTCCGGATATCGAATCGCCGGAGTGGATGAAAAAACGGCTGTCCGCCACCGGGATGCGAAGCCTCGGCCTTTTGGTCGATGTGACGAACTACGTTTTGTTGGAGACCGGCCAACCCGTGCATGCCTTCGACGCCGAGCGCCTGCAGGGAAAGACCCTTTCAGTGAGGCGGGCCAAGCCGGGGGAAAAAATCAGCGGGCTGGACGGCGACACCCACCTCCTGGAGGTGGAGGATCTGGTCATTGCCGATGGGCATGGGCCAGTGGCCTTGGCGGGAGTGGTCGGGGGGCGGGACTCCTCGGTCCAAAAGGAAACCCGGAACATTCTTCTCGAGTCGGCCTCGTTCCATGCAGGCCGCATCCGGCGAACGGGTCGGCGTCTTTCATTGCCCACGGAATCGTCCCGGCGTTTTGGCCGGGGGGGGCTGGATCCCTCCCTGGTCGAGAGGGCCAAGGACCGGGTGATCCAGCTTTTGTCGGATTGCGGGGCCTTGGAAAAAACTGAGGGCACCTTGACGGTGGGCGCTGTGCCCGCCCGGAATCCTTCCCCGATTCCGCTGAGATTGGATCGGGTGGAGAAAATCCTCGGTCTCAAAGCCGGGGCCAAGGATATCGCGATAAAACTACGGGCCCTTGGTTTGAAAGAGGGGGAGGGGGGATGGATTCCACCCAGCTGGCGGGCGGATTTGCGCGAGGAAACCGATCTACTGGAGGAGTTGGTGCGGCTTTCCGACCTGGAGAAGGTGACCGCTGTCCTCGACCCCCTGGCTGAGGGGCGGTCCATGGATGATCGGGAGGATCAGGGGCGAAGGGCCATCCGTTCCTTCCTCGTGGAACGAGGGTATTTTGAGACACTCTCCGGAAGTCTCACACGCAAGGGCGGTGAGAAACAGGTCGCCCTGACCGTGGCGGCCGGTCCCGAGGCGGCGGCTTACCGTGATTCGCTTTTTCCGGGGTTGCTGGGTTCCGCCGCCCGAAATCTCTCGAGAGGGTTAACTGACTTGAAACTCTTTGAAATCGGAAGGGTGGCCGGAAAGGATGGACGGGAGATGATTCGGGTGGCCTTGCTGATCAGCGGGCGTGAACGCCCGGTGAATTGGGATGACAGGGAAACGATGACCGATCTCTTCAGCCTGAAGGGCGTTTGGGACGGGTTGCGCGAAAGGTTTAGTGGAATCGGCGAGCCCCTGTCGCTCCGTGAGGTCACGCCTGCCGAAAAAAAGGCGGCGGGCATCAAGGTCACGGTTTACGTGGCAGAGGGAAATATCGGTCAGGAGCGAACCGGAACAACCGCATATCGAGAGGTCAGCAGTTTCCCGGGGGTAGAGCGGGATCTGGCTCTGGTTCTCCCCGAGACAGTGACCTACGCGGAGGTGGAAAAAGCCATCCGCGCATCGGCCCCGGCGGAACTGGAGGCTCTCGTGGTGTTCGACCGCTTCCGCGATCCATCCGGGGTCAAGGTGCCCAAAGGGTTTTTATCCCTGGGCTGCCGCTTGCAATTCCGCTCAGGTGCGCGCACATTGACGGAACAGGAGGTCGGCGGTTGGGAGAAGAAGATTCTCGAATCGCTCTCCACCCGGTGCCAGGCAAGGCTTCGGGGAGTTCTTTGAAGCCAAGTTGATTTGGTTTTCGCGCCCTGCCTGGAGCGTGTGACGGATCAATTTCTTTCGTCCGATAAAATCAAAACACGAGGCCCAACCTTAATCCGAAAACGTCATGCCTTGATTGGAAGGCGGACGCGGAAGCGGGAGCCTCAAATCTGGAACATTCCAG
>RHAF01000098.1 GCA_010028775.1 Verrucomicrobiota bacterium
GGGCCAATTCCCTGACCGAAGATGCGATCCGCGCCAGCGTGCTGGAGATCGGCCGCAAAGGGGACGCCGCCACGGAGGCCGGCAAGATTAGTGTGACCGCAGATCTTGGAACGGGTCCCTCTTTTTCGAGCCTGATGCAGACCCTGCATCTCAAAACGGGGGGGGCGGTGGAGGATTCCGGTCTAGTTTCGGGCGGTGCACCGAGTGTCATTCAAATGAATCTGACGGGCACATCAGGCAGCGGATCCCTGGCGGTGGAATCGGGGGGGGCAATTGCCCTGGTGGGTGACGTGACCACTTTTGCGGCCAACGCCACGGCCAACAACAATATTCGGTTCTTCAGCCTCAATCCGGCCGGACTGTCCATCGGGCTGGCGGACGGAGTTGCGGGGATCTTGGCCAAAACCGTATTCCTTGATGTGGAAGGACAGCTCGCCCAGGCCAGCGGGGGAGTGATCACGGCGACCGGCGGAGGATTGGCCTTGCAGGCGACCGGGCCGATCCGTTTGGATCAAGCCAACCTGTTCAACCTGGTGGCGGCGGATGCGGGGCTCAATCCGGTTTATCTGCGCTCCACCGGGACGATGACCGTCACCCAGTTCGGGCCGGGCCAACCGGGAGGCATTCCGGACGCAGTGAGCGGGATCACCGGCAGCAATGTGACCTTGGTCTCGGGGGGGAGCCTGTTGCAAACGGACGGGGCAAATATCACGGCCTCCAGTTCGTTTTTAGGGACGATCTTGTCAGGGTCCGATATCGTGCTCGGATCGGCGGGCAACGACCTGGGGGACACCCCGGCGTTGGGGGCGTTCCGGGCAAGCGGGCAACCTGGCGTCATCAATAACCTGACGCTCGTCAACCGGGGCGGAGTCGACCTGGGCGCCACCCGGGTGGGCAACATCCAGCTCACCTCCGCCGGTGCAGAGTGGACGCAGGCACCGACGGTGTCCCTGCCCGGTTGTCCCGGCGCCTCGGCGGTGGCGATCATGACCATCCAGAACATTCCGGTCGCCAACGGAGGAAGCGGATACCTGGGGGAGCCGACGGTCAACATCGTGGATCTAAACAACGGCACCGGAGTGGGAGCCCAAGCACGGGCCATCGTGGATCTAACTCCATCAAGCGCGTTTTACGGGAAAGTCACCAGCATCCAGATTCTCAACGGGGGAACCGGGTACGGCCTCAAGGGTGCGGTACGGGTGACCCTGGTGGGAGGGAATCCCGCTGTGGCGGCCCAGGTGACGGACGGAACGGTGATCCTGGGATTGCAGAGGGTGGATGTGCAGAATCCCGGAACCGATTACCTGAATTCCGCGGTCACGTTCTCGGTTCCCACCGGGGCCCAAGGCTACGGAGCGACCGCCGTCGCCCAGGCAGCCAGCTTTAAGAGCCTGCTGGGCAATCTTTCGCTTAGCACGGCGGATGGGAGTGGCACCCTTAAACTTAGTGGCAACACCGGCGCCTCGGTTGCGGGCACGACCACCCTGATTTCCAAACAATCGATCAATGTCAGCCCGTACAAGATTCTCAACGGGGTGACGCAGTCCGACATGGTGTTGAACAATTTCCAAGGGGTGGTTTCCGTGGCCTCCAACGGGGATGTGAACCTGCGCAACACCGGGGCCTTGAGTCTGGGGAATTTCTCCGGGGTCAGCAGCGCGGGACTGGCAGATTTGAGCCAACCTATCGGCGGGAGCCTGATGGTGGGTTCGGAGAATTCCATCACCCAGAGTTCCGGTAGCTCGATTCAGGTGGCCTCCGACGCCGGGTTCTATGCGACCTTGGGAGCGGTGTCCGGCGGGCGCCCGGCCGGGTCGGTGGTTCAACAACTCCTTTGGCGGGGCGGTGAGCCTGGAGGGATTTCGGGTGACGGTGCGTCAGGTGGGGGACATCAACTTGGACACGGTGGTGGCCTCCGACTCCCTGACGGTGGCGACGACCAAAAAATCGACGACCAATCTGGGGAACATCACCCTGGGAACCATCACGGGCTGGAATGGCCAGAATTCCGGCTCGGCAGGGTTGACCAGCGCCAACGGGTCGGTGACGGTGATGGGCAGCGTCACCTTGGACGGGAACTTCAATGTGACGGCCAACGGAGGGCCGGTAAATCTGGCCGGGCCGATTTCCGTCGGCATCGCGAAGACCGCGACGACGGCAGAGTCCCCCGGCACCACCACGATCGTCTCCTCGGGGGATGTGGTGCTGGCCTCCACGGACGCCAGCTCGTTTTATGGAACGCTGAATGTGACGGCCGGAGGCGGCATCACGGTCATGGGACCGATCACCGTGACCGGAGCCACGACCTGGGCGGGCGGTGGCGGCCCGATCTGGGCGGTCCAAGCCGGCAACAACCTGCTGGACCGGCCGCGGTGGCGACCAGCGGAAAGATAATCTTGGGCAACGTCGACTTGGGAAGCGGCACATTGGATATTTTTGCCGGGGTGGAGGATTCCACCCGGTTGGCGATCACCCAGGCGGCGGGGCAAACCATCACCGCCGGGGCGGTCAATTTCTATCTCAATGAGGCGAATTCCGACATCATCCTCCCGGGGGCCAATTCTCTTTCGGGCACGGTGACCATCTTCAATCCCCTCCATCTCCGGAATTTCAGCCTGACGAACGGGTCCGCCTCGGCGGGATTGATCGTGGGACTTTTCAATGCCACCAACCTGAACGATTTGACCCTCCAGTATACGGATTCCGGGGTGAGTTATGAAATTCCGGAACTGACGGCCGCAGGAAACGTGGTGGTGCTGGCCGGGAACGGAATCACCGACGGGGGCACCGTGACCGTGGCGGGCGCCGCCACGTTTACGACCACCTCCGCCGGAGGAAACATCGACCTCGGAACCTTGGCGGTGACGGGACCGGTGTCGGTGAACACGGCCAGCGCGAGCGCCACAATCATCAACAGCAAGGCGCTGAATCTGGGTTCCTCCGTGGTGAATGGGGATCTGACCGTCACCGCCAACGGGGCCATCACGGACAGCGGAAGCCTGACGGTGAGCGGGGCCACCCAGCTGGCGGCCGGGACGGCCAACAACATCACCCTGGACCATGCCGGCAACAATTTCCTGGGGCCGCTGAGAATTCTGTCGGCCAACGATGTCACCTTGGTCGGAGGCGATGGGATCGACCTGGGGGCTTCGACGGTGAGTGGTAATCTCCTGGTGACAGCCAACGCGGCCATCACGGACAGCGGCCTGGTGTCGGTGGGGAATCAAGCCACCTTCAGCGTTCTTTTGCCAGGTGGATCCATTGACCTGGATCAACTCAAGGTGACGGGGGCCGTTTCGGTCAACACGGGTGTCGGCGGGAACGTGACCTTGGTCAATCAACAGGCCCTCAAACTCGGGCTCTCGAATGTGGGTGGAAATCTTTTAGCCAGGGCCGCTTTGGGAAACTTGACCGACAGCGGGAGTGTTACGGTGAATGGAGGCGCAACCTTCCAGACGGAGGCAGCGGCAGGAAGTATTCAATTGGGCAGCCTTTCGGTAGCGGGGGCGATCTCCTTGTTGACCGCGGGTCCCAATGGCAACGCCTCGATCGTGAACAATCAGATCACCCTCTTGGGCGATTCCACCGTGAACGGAAACCTGAACGTGACCTCTCCCGGATCGATCTTTGGTGCGGGCAATCTGGCGGTGACGGGAACCTCCAGCTTTACGGCGGGCTATTCCTTTAGTCCGGGTGATCTCTCTTTGATGGGAGACAATCTTTTTCAAGGCGCCGTCACGGTGGTCAGAACCTTTCCAACGGGGCCGTGCCGAACCTGCCTGCCGGGCTTCAGGACCTGGTGCTGAGCTTCCCGAATTCCGCGGTCAACCTACCCACCCTGACGGTGGGGGGATATCTGGATCTGACAGCCGGCGGAGACATCACCCAGTCCGGTGCCCTGACCGTGCAGGGCACGGGGGGAAGCACCCTGACTTCGGCCGGCACGGTGACTTTCAGCCAGAATTCCAGTTTTGGCGGTGACCTGAGCGTGATTTCCACGGCGGCGGGTCCAGCCACGACCATCAACCAGACCGGCGGAACGTTGTCCGTGGCGGGCCAGAGCACCTTTCAAGTGGCGAGCGGCAAGAGCATCAGCGTGGGTCAATCGGCCAACTCCTTCACCGGAACCGTTTCATTTGCGGCATCGTCCGGTCAGTTGGGGAGTGTCACGGTGGGCAGTTCGACGGCGTTGGGTCTGGGGGCCCTCAACCTTGGCGGGAACCTGAGCGTGGCTGCCGCCGGCATCACCCAAACCGGAGCGTGGGTGGTGGTGGGGAACACCTCGCTCAC
>RHAF01000099.1 GCA_010028775.1 Verrucomicrobiota bacterium
GTCCCGGATGACAAAACAGAGGGTCCCCCTCTCCCGGGGAACCCACCGCGACCAATCCACCCTGCCCCCGTTGGCCATCTCCGGCTGAGTCTGCATCTCTTCGGACTAGCGCGTCGAACCACCCTGCCGATCTTTTTGCAAAAGCTTGGCCCGTGCATCCTCCAACAACTTTTTCTCATTCGCCGTCAGTGCATCCATTCCCTCCTTGGAGATCTTTTCCAGAACCGCATCCACCTTTTCGGCAGAGAAAAGACCGGTCGGCTTTTTGGCAGCCATGGCCTTGCCCTTGCCGGCTTTCTTTCTTCCCTTACCCAGCGGGATTTTTGGCCACTCCACCCCACCACGGCGGATCCAACCCACCGCCAACATGGCGGAGGACCATAGCTGCACCAACCCCGGCCAGTCGCGCCCGGCAAAGCCCGTCAAACTGTAAACCCCCAGCAAAACCCACCCCACCCAGCGGGCCGAAAGACCAAAGAAAAACTGGGCCCCGGGATGCAGGGCGCAGAAAGCCAGAAATACCGCAAAGCTGATGGTGCTGGAGCCCGCCAGTCCGGCGCTTTCCAACCACGGCCCGAAGACCGAAATCAATGCAGCCGGACAAAAAACCAAGGCCCCGTAAAGAAGGGCAAAAGGCTTTCTTCCGATTGCCGACTCCACCTCCCGGCCAAACCAAAAAAACATCAGCATCTCCAGGGCAAACCAAACGCCCTCCGCCCGGATGTCATGCACCCAAGGATAGGTCAGGAGGGTCCACACATGTCCTTCCTTGAGGTCGGAGGCGTGGAAAGCTCCCGCCTCCACCCAACCCCCGAGCCCCGCGGCCGCCAGTAAGGCGCCCGCCGCCATCGTCAGGGTGTGAATCCCCACCAAGAGGAGGGTCAAATCCACACGGATTCCCCTCCAGCTGATAATGGGGCCTTCAGCCCCTGTCCACCGTTGCCATGAGTCAGACCACCCCATATCCAAACATTATCCGATCACACGGCCCGGGGGGCAAGCTCCGCCCCCCCGCTAAATCTGATACTCGGTGGCTTTTCCCCTAGCCGCCCTCCTGCCACGCACCCTTTCCGCCATCGCAGCCAAAGTTTCACCATCGAAAACCTGTTGCGCCGCCTCCCGGGCTCGTTCCCGCAAAACACTCCACTCCTCCCCCAGATGATCACCCGCATGGTTCACCGTGTCCCCGCCCTCCCCCTCAATCCATTGGATCACCTCGCTCATCCGGATTTTTTCGGCGGATTTTGCCAGTTCATATCCTCCCCCAGCCCCCCGACGGCTTTTGACAAAGCCTCCCTTCCTCAGGAGACCCAATACTTGCTCGAGAAATTTGGCCGGCGCGCCCGAGGCTCGGGCCAATTCAGCGGCCTGCCTGACTTTTCCGTTTTCCCCTTCCAGCGCCAAGGCCAGAAGTCCTCGCACGGCATACTCGGTTGTACGGGGGGCGCTCATGGGCCTATCGTCCCGAGAGTTATTCCCGCCGTCAATCCGCCCGAGCGCGCCCACCGTTGCCAACCCCGCCCTGCAGACCTATTCTGATCAGGATGAAAGCGGAGAACGGCCACTCCACCTCGGCCCCCGACCGGGACAATGACCCAGGCATTGTCATCACCAGCCGTGTTCGTCTCGCCCGCAACGTGAAGGATTTCCCCTTCCCCGGATGGCTGAAAAAGGCCGACCGGTTGAAACTGCTCGACCAGATCCAACCGACTGTCTCCGACCTATCCTCCATGCGACCCGCCAAGGTCTCCGTCGCCATGGAGACCCTCTCTCCCCTTGAAAAACAACTGCTGGTGGAGAAACATCTCATCAGCCGGGAACACGCCGCCAAAAACGCCGGTAGCGGCCTCGTCGTCAACCCGGATGAAACCCTCTCCGTCATGATCAATGAGGAGGACCATCTTCGCCTTCAGGCTCTCCGGCCAGGTTTTCACCTCCAGGAGGCCTGGGAGGCTGCCGACAAACTGGACTCCGCCCTTGAGGATAAACTCGAATTCTCTTTTTCCCCCTCCCTAGGTTACCTCACCGCCTGCCCCACCAACGTCGGTACCGGCATGCGGGCCTCCGCCATGTTGCATCTTCCGGGACTCGTGCTCGGCGAGCAGATCAACCAGGTCATCAAATCGGTCAACCAGCTCGGCTTGGCCGTTCGCGGTCTCTATGGCGAGGGCACCGAGGCTCTCGGAAATCTTTTTCAAATCTCAAACCAAACCACACTCGGCGAGTCCGAAAAACAGATCCTTGACCGTCTGGTCAAGGTGGTCCGCCAGCTGATCGAACTGGAAAACAACGCCCGTCAGAAACTTGTCCAGGAAAAGGCCCGCATGCTGGCCGACCAAGTGGGTCGATCCTACGGCATCGTCCTGCACTCCTACTCCATCTCCTCCAAGGAGGCCCTCAATCTCCTCAGTCTCCTGCGCCTCGCCGCGGATCTGGCCCTTCTCCCGGCGAATCTCAAAACAAGACTTGATACCCTTCTCATTTCCACGCAACCCGCCCACCTCCAACAGGCCTCCCAGAAAAAACTCGGCGCCGAGGAGCGCGACGCTTTTCGGGCGGACCTTCTGAGGGAAAAACTCAAGGGTGTGCCGGAACCTGCCATGCGTAAATTGCACCTTTGAACCCCTTGGTCTAAACTGACGCTGTGAACAATTTCACCCCGCGTGCCCAGCAGGTCCTCGCCCTCGCCCGCAAGGAAGCAGACCGCTTCAATCACAACTACGTCGGCACGGAACACATCCTTCTGGGCTTGATTAAGCTTGGCCAAGGCGTGGCCGTTAACGTGCTGCAAAAGATGGGCCTCGATCTGGAAACCGTCCGCATGGAGGTTGAAAAACAAGTCGGCACCGGGCCTGACACCAAGGTCACCGGCAACATCCCCTACACCCCGCGCGTCAAAAAGGTTCTGGCTCTCGCCTCCAAGGAAGCCAAGGCCCTTCATCACTCTTATGTCGGCACGGAACACATCCTGCTCGGTCTCCTCAGGGAAGGTGACGGGGTGGCCGCCCGCGTCCTCAAATCCCTCGAAGTCGACATCGAACGCGCCCGCCAGGAGGTTCTCAAGGAGCTCGACCCCAACTTCGAGGAGGGAGGCGAACCCCAGGGCGGCATGGAGGAGGGAGGCGCAACCACCGGTCCAGAATCCGCCCCTCCCGCCGGATCACCAGCCGGTCGCAAGGACGTCAAAACCCCGGCTCTCAAAGCCTTTGGCCGTGACCTCACCGAACTGGCCCGCAAAAGCGAGCTGGATCCCGTCATCGGTCGCAAGAACGAGATCGAACGGGTGGTCCAGATCCTCTGCCGACGCACCAAAAACAACCCCGTCCTCATCGGCGAAGCCGGCGTGGGCAAAACCGCCATTGTCGAGGGTCTCGCCCAGGAAATCGCCTCGGGCAACGTTCCGGAGATTCTTCGCGACAAGAAGGTCATCACCCTCGACCTCGCCCTTATGGTGGCCGGCACCAAATACCGTGGCCAGTTTGAGGAACGCATCAAGGCCGTCATGGAGGAAATTCGGAAACTGAAGTCCGTGGGCGCCGGTTCGGCCGAAGGCGCCATGGATGCCTCCAATATCATCAAACCCGCCCTTTCCCGTGGCGAACTCCAGTGCATCGGCGCCACCACCATGAATGAGTACCGCAAGTACATCGAAAAGGATGCCGCACTTGAGCGCCGCTTCCAGACCGTCCGGGTGGATGCCCCCTCGATCGACGAGGCCATCGCCATCCTTCGTGGCCTCCGCGGCAAATATGAGGAGCACCACCACGCCAAGATTTCCGACGAGGCCATTGCCTCCGCCGTCCGCTTGAGCGAACGCTACATCACCGGTCGCTACCTGCCGGACAAAGCCATCGATGTCATGGACGAGGCCGGTTCCCGTTGCCGCATCGCCGCCAGCCTAAGACCCCCGGAATTCAAGTCTGCCGAAGCCGAAATCGAGACCATCCGGGTGGAAAAAGAGGCCGCCATCAAGGCCCAAGACTTCGAGCGGGCCGCCTCCCTGCGCGACCGCGAAAAAGAATCCTCGGCCAAACTGGAGGCCGATCTGGCCGCCTGGCGCAAGAAACGGGACGAAATCATCGTCGATGTCGGGGAAGAGGACGTCAAACACGTCATCTCCAAATGGACCGGCATTCCCCTCACCCGGATGGGTGAGGCCGACCTCTCCAAGCTCCTCACCATCGGCGATACCCTCCAATCGCGCGTGATCGGCCAACACGAGGCCGTCCAAGCCCTCGCCAAGGCCCTGCGCCGCTCCCGG
>RHAF01000100.1 GCA_010028775.1 Verrucomicrobiota bacterium
TGTGGCCGTCGTCGCCGATTCCGAGGAGGATGAGATCGAAGCGGGGCGGATCGCCGAGGTTGGTGCGGATGCGTTTTTCGTAGTCCCGGGCCCCAATCTCGGCGGTGCCGATCTCGCTGTGGACCCGTTCGATGTTGGCCCCGGTGCCGTGAAAGGCCTCCTGGATCATGCGGTAGTTGCTGTCCTTGTGGTCGGGTTCCACCCAGCGCTCGTCACCCAGATAAAGGTGGGTGGCGGACCAAGGCCAGGAGAGTTTGGCCAGCCTTTGGTAAAGGGGTTTGGGTGTGGAACCGCCCGAGAGGGAAACGTTGAAGGTCCCGCGGGCCCGGAGGGCGGGCCCACCGAGGGCCTCCCAACCGGCCACCATGGACTCCAGCCAGGCCTCGGGTGCGGGGAACTCGTGCAGGGTCATGGGGCGAAACCGTGCCAAAAAAAATGTGAAAAAGCGATGGGCAAATCGGACGGTTGGGCTGGTCGGGCTCGGGCGAAGCGGGTAGGCAGGGGGGATGAAGTCACGCCTCAACCGGCTGGATCTGGACAAGCAGATCCGGGAGAAATCGGATTACCGGGAGAGACTTCGGGCGTTACAACTCAAACTCCTTCACGCGCAGAGGCTGCTTCAGGACACGCCCAAAAACCTGATCCTGGTTTTTGAGGGGCCGGATGCCGCGGGCAAGGGCGGGGTGATCAAGCGTATGACGGAGCGGCTGGATCCGCGGCTGGTGCGGGTCTGGTCGATCGTCAAGCCGACGGAGGATGAAAAAAAGCACCACTATCTTTGGCGGTTTTGGAACAAGATTCCGGCGGCCGGGGAGACGGCGATTTTTGACCGGAGCTGGTATGGGCGGGTGCTGGTGGAGCGGGTGGAGGGCTTTGCCAAAAAGGAGGAATGGAAGCGGGCCTACCGCGAGATCAACGAACTGGAGCGGACCCTGACGGATTCCGGCTCCATCATCCTTAAGTTTTTCCTGCACATCACCAAGTCGGAGCAGTTGAGGCGTTTTGAGCGGCGGTCGGCGGATCCCTATAAGCATTGGAAGATCAGCGAGGAGGACTGGCGGAACCGGCGAAAATGGAACGAGCATCTCCAGGCGGCGGAGGAAATGTTCGCCCGGACCAATTCCCGCATCGCCCCCTGGCACCTGATCGAGGGAAACTACAAGTGGTACGCCCGGATCAAGGTGATGAAGCTTTTGGTCAAGCGGCTGGAGCAGGAGTTCGGCGACCTGTGAGCGGGGAGAGGCCGCGGACGGAGAGGGAGTTCACCGTCTATTTTTTCGACACGGACGCGGGTGGGGTGGCGCACAACCTGACCTATCTGCGGTGGATCGAGGCGGCCCGGACGGAATTGGCGGAGCAGTTGGGCTGGGGGATTAGCGAGATGGTGGGGGGCGAACATGGGTGTCCGGTGCTGACCAAAACAGAGGTGGAATATCTGCGTCCGGCCAAGCTGGGGGAGCGCGTGAAGGTGGTCAGCCGGCTGGGGGAGGTGGGGAAGGTGCGTTTCTGGGTGGAATCGGAAGTGACGCGTGCGGGGGAGATTTGCTGTCGGGCGCGTCAGGAGTTGGCCTCGGTCGATCTGGTGACCGGAAAACCCAAACCCTTACGGGAGGATTGGAGAAATCGGCACGGCTAGGCGGCCCGATTCCGGAATGCGGGATCAGGCGGGGGCGAGAAGGCTGTCGATATCCTCGAGCGGATCGGGCATCCGGGGGGAGAAGTGGCGCTCGAAGTGGGAGACGACGCCGTCCATGCCGCAGGCGAGCAGGCTGAAGCGGCGGCGGATGCAACGGACGAGAAAAGGGTTGAAGCTGTAAAAGCCGGAGAAGACTTTTTTTGGGGATTCGCAGCATCCGTTGGCCTGTTTGCAGAAAAGAACCGCGTGGATGTCCTCACTGTCGAAGAGGACGACCCAGTAGCGGGCCAATTCGGGGTGGAAGATGGGAATGAAATCGATGGAGGCCGTTCCGGTCGGAGGCTCACCTTCCGCCCAGACGCGGACGGCATGGAGACGCTTGGCCAGGTTGAGGTAGCGCTCGCGCTGGGGGACAAAGTGGTTTACGTGCTGGAAGGTTGAGACGAGTTCCCCCTCGCCAATATCCGCGGCCAAGTCTTCGATCGCATGGCTGACGGCCAACATGGCCTCGTGGTTGAAGAGGTGAGTCACGTCGGAGACGGGCAAAACGACGATTTCCCCGGAGGCCGCACGTTGACGGGGGGAGGCCGGAAGGGTGCGGGGTTTCTTGGCCTTGAGGTGGGGCTTGATCCGGTTGCGAAACAGCCGTTCCGATTTTGTTTCTTCCGAAGTCCGACAAATCATAGGGGAAGGCTCAAGATTGGCATAGGCTGGAGGTGATGCAAGCGGGCGGGAAGAACTATCAGAAAACCTAAACCAGGGATCCTGGCGGGGGAATGACGCGATCGAGCAGTTTGGCGGAGGAGAGAACCCCGGGGACACCAGCCCCGGGGTGGGTACCGGCTCCGCAAAGGTAGAGGCCCCGGACATCCTCGGAAACGTTGTGGGGGCGAAACCATGCGCTCTGCGTCAGGATGGGCTCAAACTGAAAGGCCGAGCCGTGGTAGGCGTCGAGGCGGGATTCAAAGTCGCGGGGAGTGAAGATAAGCTTGCTGACGAGATGTTTGCGGAGACCGGGAACGATCGATTTCTCCAAGGCCGCAAGGATGCGATCGGCATACCCCTCCTTTTCCTTCTCCCAGTCAATCCGGTCACCTGGGGCGCCGAGATGGGGCACGGGGGAGAGGACGTAGAAACATTCGTGGCCTTTAGGGGCGAGCGATGGGTCGGTGCGGGTCGGGGCGTGAAGGTAGAGGGAAAAATCCTCTGCGAGGATCCGGTGGTGGAAGATATCGTCGAGCAGGCCCTTGTAGCGGGGTCCGAGCCAGATGGTGTGGTGGGCGAGTTCGGGATAGGTGCGGTTGGTTCCGAAATAGATCAGGAAGAGGGACATGCTGTAGCGCATTTTTTCGAGGCGGCGGTCGGTCCATTTGTGGCGCACGGCAGGGGAGACTTTCTTGCGGTAGAAGTTGGCCACATCGGCGTTGGAGACGACCACCGGGGCCCGGAGGGTCTCTCCGGAACGGAGACGGACTCCAGCGACGGCGTGGTTTTCCACGAGAAGCTGATCAACGGGGGCGTTAAGGCGGAGTTGGCCCCCGAGGTCCTCGAACAATTTGACCAAGGCTTGGACGAGGGCGCCGGTGCCTCCCATGGCGAAATGCACGCCCCACTGGCGCTCAAGGTAATGGATCATTGCGTAGATGGAGGAGGACTGGAACGGGTTTCCGCCGACGAGCAGGGGGTGGAAGGAGAGGACCTCGCGGAGACGCTGGTTTTTCACGTGGCGGCAGGCCATCTGCCAGACCGACCGGTCGGAGCGGAGGCGGATCAGGTCGGGGGCGACGCGGAGCATGTCGGTGAAGTGGGTGAAGGGATGGTCGGCGAGTTCGATGAAGGCGCGCTGGAAGATGGCGTGGGTTTCGCCGACGAATTTTCTGTAACCCTCCAGATCGTCCGGCGAGAGGCGCCGGACTTCCTTTTCCATATCGGTCTGATTTCCGGTGTATTCGAAAGAATAGCCGTCGTGCCAGACAATCCGGTAGAAGGGGTGGCAGGGGACAATGCGGATATAATCGGAGGTTTTCTTTTGGTTCAGGGCAAAAAGTTCGTCCAGGAGGAAGGGGGCGGTGAGGATGGTGGGGCCGGCGTCGTAGGTGAATCCCTGGTCGCGAAAAACGGAGGCGCGACCGCCGGGTTGTTCGAGGGCCTCGAGAAGGGTGACCTGATAACCGCGGGCCTGAAGGCGGATGGCGGAAGCCAGTCCGCCGAATCCGGATCCGATGACGAGGGCAGGTGGGCGGGGAGAGGCAGTCAAGGATCAGGCAGGCCCGCCGAAGGAGGCAAAGTCGTCGAGATCGAGGACATCGAACCAGGTGGTGATGTCTTCGCGGTCAGCGTTGGCGGTTTTTTGGTAGGTGTTCATCCGCTCCCTTTGGTCGATGGAGGTGGGGGCCCGGCGGTTCATGAAGTCGGACCAAGCCTCGATTTCCTGACCCGAACGGTGGTGTTTCTGGTTTTTTTGGATCCAAGCCAAGATTTCCCCGTCCCCCGAACCCGCGGGCCAGTTGACGTCGGAGGGCCGCTGGGTTTACTCCCGCGAATTTCAAAAAATATTGGTCGAG